>CAZNRQ010000078.1:0-9987 GCA_964574845.1 uncultured Bacteroidales bacterium | reverse complement strand
TTCTTACCGATGCTTACATTTTCTTTAACGATGCTTACATCGATGCGAATTTAGATTACATTTTTCTTAACGATGCTTACATTTTTCATAGCGATGCTTACATCGATGCGAATTTAGATTACATTTTTCTTAACGATGGTTTCATCGTTGTGAATTTAGATTACATTTTTCATAACGATGGTTTCATCGTTATGAATTTAGATCATGTTTTTCTTAACGATGGTTTCATCGTTGCGAATTTAGATCACATTTTTCATAAAAATGTTCCCATAATCATAAATCACGTCTGCAACACACTTATTAACTGTTTTTTGCACCTTTTATAACCGTCATTCCCCCTAAAAAAAATGCCGTTTGTTGTTAGCAAACGGCATATTCAGCAAGTGGTTCTTCTGACAAAAACCCCTCAGCTGTCTTTCGCATTAATGTCTTTCGACCACAACAGGATTGCTCCACTCGCTATAGCGACCTTTGGTTAAGATCTGACGGTTTCTGCTATAATTGATCTTGCTGGCAGCTTCCTTATCATAAGTCTTTTTAGCTATTCCGGTAGCCCCGTCGTTGTTCCAGGTCTTGCCATCCTGGCTCGACTGCCATTCGTGAGATCCTTTGCCGGCAGCATAAAAAACCAAGGTGCCCGGCTCGGTGCCCCACTCGTAAGAATTCTGCTGTTTCTGCCTAACCTTAATAATTTTAACCGACATATTGGCTCCGGTGATTATGGCTTCGGCTTCTGAAGGGTTGCCTTCAGCCAGTTCCTGCACATCCCTTTTTAGTGAATTGGCCGTCAGGCAAGCCTTATCTTTGGCATCATCACGGTTTTCTTTGGATTTGGTAGGAGGTTTGGATTTATAAGCTACCTGCATCTTTAAAAAATCTTTA
Source organism: uncultured Bacteroidales bacterium (assembly GCA_964574845.1). GTDB lineage: Bacteria > Bacteroidota > Bacteroidia > Bacteroidales > CAIWKO01 > CAIWKO01. Next base: position 9,105 of record CAZNRQ010000078.1, on the reverse strand, counting down.
ATCTCACCATCAAACAGTGTCAGCTTGGCCGCCGAGCCGCTGTAGCGCGCATCGGCCGACATTTTAGCGAAGATGTCGTTTAAATAAATAATGAGTTTGTCATTACTGCCCGGAAGTTTCAAAACAGCAATGGCTTTTCTTTGAAGTTCTACAGTTGGTGTGCTCATGGTAATAGGTTTTTAATATTTATAAATGGGGTGAACTCTGAATGACTGTTTTTTTTTGTTTTATTATTAATTACACTGCTAAATAATCAAATTGTAAGCAAAAAGCAAGGGTTTTTTTGATTATTTCGGCCACGGGAACAGATGCTTTATATCGTCAATCCCTGTAATATTGGGGTAAATGGAAGCCAATGCGACAAAAAACATTGCACGCAGTCGTGTTACATATAACACCTTGTCTCTGATCAGTAACAGCTTTATTCTCCCGCCCGCCAGACTACAGCTTTTCACCCGGCTCATATTGACGATTACACTTTTTCCGCAATAAAAATAAAGGCAGGAAGGCAATCTTTGTCGCATATAATCCAGGGTAACATTGCGCAGCAATGACTTGCATTTCCGTATCTGAAAAATATCCACATAGTCGAGGCTGCAGGTGATATAATTGATGGATAGGAGGTCGTCTAAGGCCTCTTCTTTTTTTCGGATAAAAGTGATGCGTTGCGGATAGCCCGACAAGGCGTATGGGCAGGTTTTTTGTTTTTGCTCTGAATTTTCCATGTGATCAGCATGTATGGGTTTTATTCAGGATAAAACTAATACCCGGTCGGGCCCCGAAACAAGCCAATTAAGTTAACGGCAGAAATAATTCAGTTAACGGTGGTTTTGATCAAGTTAACGGTAAAACGGTCTAGGTATAACTTTTGAAGAAATAGTTATTAAAAACAGTTTACCCCATTGGGCGGAGGCTCCACGCCTCCGTCTTTTTTTATTCTTTCAGGCTCTGCCTGATTTGATATTCCGCCATTCTCAGCCATTCACTTTTTTTAACACTTTCTCACTCAAATTTAACCCCCAAGGTTGTGCAGAAATAAGTAATTTTGCTAACCCACGTGGATTATGCCTAAAAACAACACCTTTACCTCGCGCCGTTATGTGATCAATGCCATTTTTCTGGTCATTGCATTGGTTTTTATTATCAGGATTTTTTTTCTGCAGATCATTGATAAGTCCAATAAGTCGCGGGCCGACAATAATGTGTTCCGTTATCTGACCGAATTCCCTGCCAGAGGATTGGTTTATGACCGTAATGGCAAACCCCTATTGTTTAACGAAGCAACTTATGATTTGATGGTCATTCCCCACCAGATGGGAAAGACATTTGATACGGTTGGCTTTTGCAAGCTAATTAATAATGACATTATTACTTTCAGAAAAAAAATAAAATCAGCCACGACCTACTCAAATTTTTTGCCTACTATTTATGATGAAAAGATTCCCAAAGAACAATATGGGATGCTTCAGGAAAGGCTTTCAGAATTTCCGGGATTTTACATTCAGGCCAGAACCATCAGAAATTATCCTCAACCCTATTGTGCTCAGATTTTAGGCTATATTGGCGAGACAACTCCCGAGATGCTTGATGGAGACGAGTATTACAAACCCGGCGATTATATTGGCATCAGCGGACTGGAAAAATCCTATGAAAAGGAACTTCGCGGCAAGAAGGGTGTAAAAATCATTATGGTTGACGTTCACAACCGTGATATGGGTAGTTATATGGATGGGAAGTTTGATGTGCAGGCTAAGGCCGGACAAGATCTGCATACATTTCTTGATGTCGACCTACAGGAATATGCCGAAAAACTATTGGCCGGCAAACGCGGAAGTGTAGTGGCACTTGATCCAAAAACAGGGGGAATTTTGGCCATAGCCTCCAGTCCTGCTTATGATCCTAATTTATTGGTAGGTCGGGACCGTACAAAAAATTATTTTACACTTTTGTCTGATAAAAATCTGCCATTGTTCAACAGGGCTTTATCGGGCAGGTATCCTCCCGGTTCAACCTTTAAACCCATTGTCGGATTAATTGGATTGCAGGAGGGGGTTTTAAATACCAGCATTGCTTATCCTTGTTTTGGAGGGTTTCCATTGGGAAATGGTAAAATGGTCAAGTGTCACCCACATCCTTCGCCACTGGCTCTTTTAGGCGCCATACAGACATCCTGCAATGCCTACTTTTGTAAAGTTTTGAAAACATGTATTGAAAACAAACACTACGGGTCTACAGAACTTGCTTTCAATGCATGGCGCGATTATGTCCTGAGTTTTGGATTAGGGAAACCTTTAGGAGTAGACCTTCCCAGTGAATCGGGAGGAAATATTCCGACAAGCAAGTATTACGACAAGTATTTCGGAAGGGGTCATTGGAGGGCATTGTCCGTTATTTCAATTGCTATAGGACAAGGTGAAATTCAATTAACACCCTTACAACTGGCTAATGTTGCCGCCATAATTGCAAACCGCGGTTATTTTTATACTCCTCACATTGTAAAAGCTATTGGTTCTATTGATAATCTCAACAAAAAATATCTGATAAAAAGGTACACCAAAGTAAGTCCTGATTATTTCAATTATGTAGTACAGGGAATGTTGGGTGTTGTGGAAGGTGGCACGGCTCATAATGTAAGAATGGACAGTATTCAGGTTTGTGGTAAAACCGGAACGGTACAGAATGCAGGTAAAAACCATTCTGTTTTTATAGCCTTTGCACCAAAAGATAATCCACAGATTGCTATTGCTGCAGTTGTTGAAAACTCCGGTTTCGGGGCTACCTGGGCAGCTCCTGTAGCCAGCTTAATGATTGAAAAGTATCTAACTCACAAAGTGAAACGTGTGGATTTAGAAAAACAGATTATGGACTCTAAATTAATCATAGGAAACTAATGCGTCAGCCTAAGAACATATTTTCTGATGTCGACTGGCCTTTGGTCGGAATGTATCTTTTTTTCGTTGCTGTTGGTTGGATGAATATTTATGCAGCCGCCTATAACGAAGAGCATAAGAACATCTTAGACTTTTCGCAGGAATATGGGAAACAGTTTATTTGGATCTGCGTTTCGATAATTCTAATACTACTCGTTTTGATGCTCGACGCAAAGTTCTTCAGCACCTTTGCATACTTTATCTATGCTTTTGCTCTCGCTTTTCTAATTCTCACCTTGTTTATTGGAAGTGAAGTTAATGGGTCCAGATCCTGGATATACTTTTCAGACACAATCAGATTTCAACCACTCGAACTGGCAAAATTTGCTACCACACTGGTTCTTGCAAAAATGCTTGGTGATGTGGGAGTCAGAATGCAAGACCTCAGTACCCGCTTAAAGGCAATTGCTTTTATTGGAATCCCGGCCATTTTAATTCTCCTTCAAAATGAAACCGGCTCTATGCTGGTTTTTGCCTCTTTTATATTTGTTTTATATCGTGAAGGATTGTCAGGCAATATACTTATCATAGGGTTTGCGGTCATTGTTTTGTTTATTTTCACTTTGTTAATCGATAAGTTGATAATAATAGCATTCATAACGGTTGCGGCCATTGCATTTTTCTTCCTTATCAAACGTAGCAGAAAAAATATTCTACAATTTTTATTAATCTATGGACTGGTTGTTGGGTTTATATTTAGTGTAAATGGTATTTATGAGCACGTCCTGGAGCCACATCAGAAAAAACGTATTGATGTGTTCCTGGGAAAGGTAACCGATTTGAAAAAGGCAGGCTATAATGTAAATCAATCAAAAATCGCCATAGGTTCAGGTGGTGTTTTCGGAAAAGGATTTCTCAATGGCACTCAAACCAAATACAAATTTGTTCCGGAACAAAATACCGATTTTATTTTCTGCACCATAGGAGAAGAATGGGGATTTGTTGGAAGCAGCGTGGTTGTAATTATGTATATACTACTTCTAACGCGAATACTGTTTGTGGCTGAACGGCAACGGTCCTCATTTAGCCGAATCTATGGTTATGGATTAGCTTCGCTTATCTTTTTTCATGTATTGATCAATATAGGGATGACGATAGGTTTGGCACCGGTCGTTGGAATACCATTGCCATTTGTTAGTTATGGAGGATCGTCTCTCCTTTCATTCACTGTACTCCTATTCGTCTTTATCAAGCAAGATTCGAACCGAATGCAGGTTCTGTAAATTTACTAGGCGCCGGGCTACTTTTTGATTTTTTGATGCACTATAAAGTATCTTAAGGTGCGGTCCTAACTCCACGACCTCCATAATTGCTTTGACGGGCAGCTACTGCCACCGCAGCATATCCACGATCAGAAATTTGCAAACTGGTTGAATCATTGTACCAGTCACCACCACGAAAACCGGAACCACCGGCGGTCTTTGGAGGCCAGTTAGAGACATCTGCGTCTCCGCTACTGGTAAGAGCCCCATTTCCATGTAACCCTGTAAACAACCTACCGGTTCCGTTTCCTACAGATACAACGCGCTCCCACAAATTGCCACTCATTTCCATCAATCCATAATAGGTGGCTCCCGCGCTTACACGATTTGTAGCAGCAGTAGCCATTGCTCCAACCCTCACAGGCCCCTGCACTGAAGTCTGATTGCCATAGGTGCAATTTACACCAGCGGAACTAACCTCATTAAACATACCGGAAGAAACAATTCCCTGGTTTTTTGTGATTATTGCACTGCCCCAGGCAAATTCATTTATGATTGGTGTAAGATTTCCCCTGCAAGCTTTTTCAAATTCTAATTCACTCATAGGACGCAAGCCGCTCCAGTCCAAATAAGCCACCAAATCGCCCCAACTCATACTGCATGCGACATAAGGTTTGGATGTAGTGTATGCCGCCGGAACTGTATTACTGGTACCGGGTGTTAAAATCTTAATCTCATTTCTGAAATTGGACGAACCGTTGATTAGGGTTCCGGCTGCTGAATTTGGAGGTATCGGAGTTCGAGTGTTCTGTTGATTGTATGTGAGTAAATTCAGAAAATCAACATAGCCCTGTTGGCTTAACTCGTATTTCATACAGTAAAAAGCGTTATAACCTTTAGGGTATCCTGCAGGCAAAGTGCCAGCAGTGCCAATAGTGCTGTAGCCTGAAGAGGAGGTTCCCCAAAGTTTTCCGGCACCCAATCCTATTAATAATGCATTTTCTGAAATTATAGACAATGGGATGGTTGGTCCTGAACTCCATGTTCCGTTAGTAAAACTTCCCACTTCGGTTCCTCCACTGCCGACGCTAAAAGCTCCCTGTGGGATATAAACCATTTCGATTGCAAAAACCTTTGCCTCAACAATAGCATTGTCGGCAACTCCATTAGCTCCGTAATTCCAACATAGTTGAACTCCGGTTTTGTTAAAGGTGCCCAAACCATTGGCATCACGACATATGAAAGCACCTTTACCATCAGTAGCCGGAGAAATAGAACTTCCAGCCGGTGCTATAAAGCCGGTTGTACCAATAGTTGCATGTTGCCAGGTTCCACCTGCTACCCTATACTTAACAAATATCCAGGCTGCATCCCAATTAGCCGGGCCATTGCTTATACGAAACGAATTCTCCCATCTTATATCAAACTGCACCTGAACACAATGTGTAACTATGTTTTTACCCGTGAGACTTGGATTTGTGATACCTATGTTATTGGCATATGCCTGAACATTATAAATACTTAATAGCAAAGCAATGGCAACAATCATCTTGCTTTGAAAATTCCTTGTATGTTTTACCACTTTTTTCATACACTTGTTTATTGAATTGAACACTTATTTCCCGGAAATTAATTCCCAGGATGCTATTCAGTTGACCCGAGTTAACCTGGACATTAAAATCACAATGCAAATATAGTATTGCCCGGTAGGGGGTTACAAGAAGCAAAAAGCGCATTTCGAACAGGTAATATAACCTGAAATTTTATGGGGTATAAAACCCGGGGAGTGGGAATTTATTCAAAGCCCACGATTAATAGGAATTTTAAAAAAGAGTAAAAATTATTCTGGGTTAATGAGGCCCTACATCAAATAGCCTTGTAAAATTAAAACCTAAATGTATGCCTTTATTAAGCCAGTTTTCAGTGTTTTCGGTAAGGAATTGTTTTTCGTTTGATCCAACAGAATTGGTAATGAATATCTGGAAAGTATGATTACCGGTATATATTTCCACTCCTGCAGAAAAAGAATTGCGTACATCCGAGCCATTTATCTGAGAATAAATTTGGTGAGGGAATACATAGAAATATTCACCCGTCAGAGCCACAACATTGCTGATACGAATTCTTGCAGCTGCGCCAAGTGCAAAAACATCGTTATGATCACGTGTTGTGGTCACCATGTTGCGGTGCACCAAAGTGGGAGCCAGTTGAACCCCCAGTCTGTTCCAGTAATTGCCACCAATTATCAGTTGAAAAGTATAGTACAACCTGGAAGAAAAGTAGTTTTTCCGGTCAGTATGAGTCCATTTTCCTGAAGCAATACCCATATCGGCCACACCAATGAGTGATATGGGCATCTTCTTTTTCCCGGTACTCTGTCGTAGAATTTTTGCTTTTATAAAACCATTGTAATATTTGTCCATGGTACTTCTGCCAACCCCAACCATTAACCAGTTTAGAATTCCATAATCAAGGCCCAAACGAATGGATGCCTGATCGAGGCCAAAAAGTTCATTGAATCCGCCATTCATACGACCAAGGCGGTGCTGTATCCTTAATTCCAGATTCCCCTTGGGGGTGGTTTCAATGGAATGACCATCCTGAACTCGGGTTCCCCAGAATGCCTGTTCTATGTATTTAGTTTCCTGATCAGATGTGTTTTTTATTGAGTCCTGTGCAAAAAGTTTCACTGATGAAGAAAACATCAGAGCGCAAAAAAGCACGATACAAAAAAGTGTATATATTCTTTTCATAATCATTAATTATTAGGGTATCCTGCCTGAATCCAAATCCTTATTTGTTTTAAAGAACAATCGTTAAGTTTGCCCGAAGGTGGCATTGGCTGAGCAGAGGTATAATTAATATTGTCTAAAAATTTTGGGGAATTGGAAGCCAGGTATGAACTCAGAGATCCATAAGTGGTAATTACTAATGTTCCCGAACTGTGACATCCGTTGCAATAATTATCGAATATAGGCTTAATTATTGCACTATACGTAACATTCGTAGTATCGCAGGTCCCGTTTTGTTGGTTCGGACGGGTAGCATACACTAAATCTTCTTTATCGTAATAACACGAATTGAAAAATGCAATCACAAAAAAAGCAATTGCAGCTAGTAAAAAATATCTTTTCATAATCAACAGTTTTAATTGTTAGGATAACCTGCCTGAATCCATATCCGGATTTTTTTTCGGGTACATGAGTCAAGTTCGTATGACGGTGGCATCTGTTGCGAGCCACTCACATAATTGATATCATTTAAAAGCCCTTGTGCATTAATATTCAAATATGCGCTCAGTAAGGCATAAGTACTTAAATCGACATCCGATCCCGCACCATGACAACTCAGACAACAAACACTGATTATCGGGGCTATAACTACACCATAAGTGATGTTGGTTGTATCACAGGTAGCCACGGGGATGCTATCCTTAATGGCACAGCCGGTTGTATTTAGTGCACCTCCCTGAATCCATGAATAAATCAAAGCTATCTGACTTCCTGTAAGTTTGGTTTTGGGTGGCATAGGGCTTTCGCCTCCTCCTGTAAGAGCTTTATAAACTAAGCTTTTATGTGCATTACCCGAATTAATGCCGGCAGCCATAATGTGTTCATAAGTGTCAAGCATAATTTCGTGCTTGCCATTGGTTCCGCCATGACAACCTGACATGGCACAATTGTTTTGAAATATCGGAAGTATTTCCGATTCGAAACAGATATCAGAAAACAACGGGGGATCGTGTTTGCAGCCATATTGTGTGAACAGGATACCTGACAATATAATCACTATAGTTAGGAACAAAAATTTTCGGTTTTTAGCCATGATAATACATATTGATTTTCGATACAAAGGTAATGGTTTTATGATAGTATAGCTTCTGTTAAAAAATAAATTGAGAGATTGAGATGTTTCAGCACTTCAATACCCAAATAAATCAGGCGTTTCCATATTTTTTAGTCTTAATTAATCAGCAACGTGAGCCTTATTGATAAATATTATTTGCGTAACGATGAAAGATGATGTAATTTTACTGAAAATATTTAATAACAATTAACACAAAATCATTAACCAAAACCGATAATTATGAAAAAACTAGTCCTTTTATTAGCCATTTTTATTGGCTTCAGCTCTGTCAATCTAGTGCAGAGTCAAACCACCCCTGCCAAGGGAATGTATTTCAAATTTCAGGGACGGGTAAAAGCCGGATTGGGACAAACCTTTAAAGCTTTGCCATCTGAGTTTAATTCATCTTTTCCACTGGGTTCGTCCAAAGATTCTGCTTTCAACGGCATCAAAAACGATTTTCTGAAAACCAAATGGGGATTCTATGGAGGCGCCAATCTCGATTTCTATTTTCATCCCAATTTTGGCTTTGGTGTGGATGTTGACTATTTTAGCAATAAATTGAAATACGAAGTTCCCAAGACACTGACCGACTTTGTTGCCACACAGCCCGGAGCATTGATTATGCAGGATAACCTGAAAAACCAGTCGTTGCTATTTGTAGGAATAGGCCCAAGCTTTAAGGTGTTTACCAACAAGCATTGGGATATTGATGTGAACATTCGAGGTGGATTGAGTCATCTCAACATGGGTTCGATGCGCTACACTGTACCTGGAGTCAGAGTTGACCTGAACCGTGTTTTGGACACTTTATTAAATTATGATTATAGCAAACCCATCAATGCATTCGGACTCAAGGCGGGCTTGTTTGTGAATTACTGGTTCACCCCCTGGATGGGTGTGACCGTTGGTGCGGATTACATACATACTTTTAAATCGGCTAAAAAAATTGATGAAAACCCCGATTATATTTTCCAGTACAAAAACCCCGAATATTATCTGAATCCCGATGGCACTTTGAATCCCTACAGATATTTCGACAATAACACCCCCACCTATCATCCGACCAAACTAAACATCAACCATGTTTCCATCTCGGTTGGCCTGGTGTTCAGATTTATCAAACC
>CAZNRQ010000077.1:9961-10074 GCA_964574845.1 uncultured Bacteroidales bacterium | reverse complement strand
CCACGGTCGTCTTCGACACGTTATTCTCTGTGGTTTTCTAACCTATGATTGCATCAGGAATAACGGCTCTGACTGACCGTATTAATTCCCGTCACACAGAGCAGTTGTTCCGG
>CAZNRQ010000077.1:0-9861 GCA_964574845.1 uncultured Bacteroidales bacterium | reverse complement strand
ACAAACACCAAGCACATGAATTAACCAAAGAACAACTTGTCGAAGTGGGACTATAGAAAACATCCACGGTCGTCTTCAACACGTTATTCTCTGTGGTTTTCTACACTATGATTGCATCAGGAATAACGGCTCTGACTGACCGTAATCATTCCCGTCGCACAGAGCAGTTGTTCCAGACAAACACCAAGCACATGAATTAACCAAAGAACAACTTGTCGAAGTGGGACTATATAAAACATCCACGGTCGTCTTCGACACGTTATTCTCTGTGGTTTTCTAACCTATGATTGCATCGTGAATAACGGCTCTGACTGACCGCAATCATAATCTCATCATAAAAAGAAATCATACAAATTCATAATCAATCCGCGTAAATCCCTGTCCGCCCACCGGCGGATGCGTCTCCTCTTCTTTCTTCCGTCTTCGGACTTCGGTCTTCTGTCTCCGGTCTTCCAACCTTTTTTTTCACACTTTATCTCACAAAACCCACTAATTTCATTTCTTTGTGTAAAATAATCCACCCCCTCACCTCATGAAAACAAAAACCATGAAAACCATAGTCCTTTCCCTGCTGATGTGCTCCTTGTTTGCCGTCAACTTCGCCTTCGCTCAAAACAAAACCAAAGAAGAAACCGCCCGCATGCAGTGGTTTTCCGATGCCAAACTGGGCATCTTCATACATTGGGGCATCTATGCCGTCAACCCCACCTCCGAATCCTGGGCCTTTCACAACAAGCACATCTCTCATGCCGACTACATGAAACAGATCAACGGCTTCACCGCGAAGAACTACAAACCTCAGGACTGGGCCGCCCTCATCAAATCCAGCGGGGCGCGCTATTGCGTCATCACCTCCAAACATCACGACGGCGTGGCTCTTTGGGACACCAAAATGAACGATCTCAGTATTCCCAAAAAATCGCCCGCACACCGCGATGTGCTCACGCCTTTTGTCAGCGCTTTGCGCGAAAACAACCTCAAGGTAGGCCTCTACTATTCCCTCATCGACTGGAGTTATCCCGATTATCCCGGTTTCCTGAAAGATTCCAACCGCTACGATGCTGCCGAAGATCCTGTCCGTTGGGGCCGTTTTCTGAAGTTCTGCCATGGTCAGATCAAAGAACTGCTTTCGCAATACAACCCTGATCTGATGTGGTTCGATGGGGATTGGGAACACAGCGCCGGCGAATGGCGTGCCGACTATATCCGCAGCCTCATTCTGAAGTCTAATGCCAGCACCATCATCAACAGCCGCCTGCAGGGCTATGGCGATTACGACACTCCCGAACAGAACTTCCCCATCTCGCGTCCCAATTCCGCCAACTGGGAACTCTGCATGACCACCAACGATTCCTGGGGTTATGCCGCCGACGAAGACACCAACTACAAGACCCCTTACGAGATCATTTCCATCTTTGCCGATGCCATCAGCATGGGCGGCAATCTGCTGCTGGATATAGGACCCATGCAGGACGGAACCATCCCGCCCCAACAGGTCAACATACTTCAGGAGCTCGGCAAATGGACCAACAAACACAGCGAAGCCATCTTCGGCACGGTTGCGGGCATGCCTCACGGCCATTTCTATGGTTCTACCACCCTTTCCAAAGATTCCACTTCCCTCTATCTCTTTCTGCCCGCCCATACCAGCGGCGACATCACCATCAAGGGACTCAACACAGAGATCAAAAACATCAGTGTGGTAGGCAGCAACACCCCGCTTACTTGGAAGATAGTCGGCAAGATATCCTGGAGCAAGGTTCCCGGCCTGGTCTACATTCATGTGCCGGCGGCGGTCAACGATACTTACATGACGGTGGTGAAAGTAGCACTGAAAAAACCCATCAGGCTCTATGCCGATAAAGGAGGATTATAGATCATGACCATTACGAAAATCAGGCTTAGGCCTGCAACTACCATGATATGCCTGCTGACAGGCTTGCTGCTGTTCGTTTCCGCTTTCAGCCTTCAGGCTCAAACTTTGCGACTGGCCGAAAATGCCGGCAGCCGTTTTCAGATCATAGCGGGTGATGACACCGGAACCATTGCCGTTTCTAAGATATTCTCCAAATACTTTAAAGAATCCACAGGGGTGGAACTGGCGGTTTGGGATCGTGCGGAGGACCTGCAGCATTCCATTCTTTTCTATTTGCTCACCGGCAAAGACAAGGAGTGGAGCCAGCTTTCCGGCGATGGTTTCCTCATAGAGACCAACTCCACCGATCTGTGTTTTTATGCCCTCAACAACCGTGGGCTGGAATATGCGGTCTATACCTTTCTAGAAAAATATCTGGATTGCCGTTGCTACACCAAAAACATGCTGGTCGTTCCCAAGCATCAGCGTTTGGATATCCCTCAGATCAACCTTTGTGAAAATCCCTCCTTCCAGTTCAGGGTTTCCTATAATAACAATGCCTTTTACGAGCCTTTCAGATCCTGGCAGAAGCTCGACAATGCACTGCGTACGGGCAACGAAAAGGACTGGCACATCTCCGGCGATTGGGGTTTGTGGGTGCATACGCTTCACACCCTCTTGCCCCCTTCGGAATATTTCGCTACGCATCCCGAATATTATGCCTTGCGTTCGGGAGTCCGCAATCCGGCTCAGCTTTGTCTCAGCAATCCTGAGGTACTGAAGCTCGTCATTGCTTCTTTGCAGAAAAAGATGGCGGAGCATCCCACGGCAAAATACTGGTCGGTGAGCCAGATGGACAACTTCGGCTATTGCCGGTGCGATAAATGTCGTGCCATCGACAGCCTGGAGGGTTCTCCTTCCGGAAGCATACTTCGCTTTGTGAATCAGGTGGCCGCGGCTTTTCCCGATAAGATCATTTCCACTTTGGCCTATCAGTATAGCCGAAAACCGCCCTTACTTACCAGGCCTGCCTCCAATGTCAACATCATGCTGTGCACCATTGAATGCGACCGCAGCCGGCCCATTGAAGCGGATACATCGGCAGGTGGTTTTGCCAGCGACATCAAAGGTTGGGCGAAGATCACCAATAATATTCTGGTGTGGGATTATGTGGTCAATTTCTCCAACTCACTGCTTCCTTTTCCCAATTTCCCTGTCTTGCAGGCCAACCTGAAGTTCTTCAAAGACAACCATGCCACCATGATGTTCGAGCAGGGTTTCACCACCGAAAACACCGACCTCACCGACCTCCGCGGTTATCTGCTGGCCAAACTCATGTGGAACGTAAACCAGAACACTGATAGTTTGATGAACGATTTTCTTCAGGGATATTACGGGGCGGCGGCTCCATACCTCAGAACCTATATCAATTATATGGTCGATGAACTCCGGAATTCGAAAAAGCAACTCACGCTCTACGAGCCGGCTTCGGCTCACAAAGAGGGTTACTTATCGCCTCAGATGGTTTCACAATATTTTATGTTGTTGGACAAAGCGTCGGCTGCTGTGGGAAACGATTCAGTGATTCAAATTCGATTGGAAAACGTTCGTCAGGGTCTTCGTTATGCCTGGCTGGAAGTTCGGCAGATGATGCCCCACACTCCTTACTGGATATTCGAACAAAAACCCGACGGCAGTTATCAGGTGAATCCTCAGACTCAAACCATGCTGAACGAGTTGGTGGCTCATGCCAAAAAGTACGGACCCTCTATTTTCCACGAAATGGGCATACCTCCTGCCGAATACGAAAAGAACATGCAGGCCTATTTCGACCGGGGCGTTTCCTTAAGCGGCACCAAAGTGAAGAGCATCACCTATGCCACGCCTTATTCTCCTTCCTATGCCGCCGATGGTCCCAATACCCTTATCGATGGGGTGTTTGGCACCAACAATTACTTTGCCCTTTGGCTGGGATGGTGGGGCAAGGATGTGGAAGCCACCCTCGAACTGAAGGAAACCCAAAAGGTGAGGGAAGTGAAGTTGAATTGCCTGGACAATTCCCAGTCGTGGATTCTGGCTCCTTCGGATATCATCGTCAGCTTTTCCACCGATGGCAAAGAGTTCAAACAGATAGGGGAAGTGAAGAATCCCAAAGCCGGCCAAAAGCTCGAAAAGCAGTCCGTGCCGTTTACCATTCCTTTGAACAAAGGGAAGGGCGTGGTGGCCAAATATATCAGGGTGTTTTGCAAAAACCAGGGCAAGATGCCTAAATGGACAGGTGTGGTCGACGGGGATACCTGGGTGTTTATTGACGAGATAGAAGTTAATTGAAAACCTTTTTAAAACTGATAATAATAATAACAAGGACTTTTTAATATGCCACAAAGACTCAAAGACACAAAGGTTCACAAAGAAAACATTCCAATTATAGTATTTGGTGTTTCTTGGTGTCTTCGTGCTTTGGTGGCAAAATAACATAAGGTGTTCACTGAAAACATTCTTAATAATAGTATTTGGTGTTTCTTGGTGTCTTCGTGCCTTGGTGGCAAAGAAAATAATCGCTAATTGAAATCAATAAAAAAATGAAAAAAATAATTATTCCCATAACCATTTGCCTACTGCTTTCGCTTTTCAGCCAAAGCCTGAAAGCCCAGCAAGAGCAGCAGAAATATTATCCTCCCACGGATTCCCTCGTCATCCGAAAACTTTCTCAATGGCAGGACCTGAAATTCGGCTTACTTATGCATTGGGGCCCTTACTCGGAATGGGGCATAGTGGAAAGCTGGAGTATCTGTCCCGAAGACCTGAGTTGGGCAGCAGGTGGTAGAAAAAAAGGAAAAAGCGATAACTACAACGACTACGTGAAAGAATACGAAGCCCTGCAGACAACCTTCAACCCCGTTAAATTCAATCCTGAGAAATGGGCTGCTGCTGCCAAAGGCGCGGGCATGAAGTATGTGATATTTACCACCAAGCATCATGACGGGTTTTGCATGTTCGACTCTAAATATACCGATTATAAAATTACCGATCCCAAGACACCCTTTTCGGCCAACCCCCGCAGCAATATTGCCAAAGAGATCTTCGCGGCCTTTAGAAAAGAGAATTTATGGACAGGTGCTTATTTCTCCAAACCCGATTGGCATACCGAATATTATTGGTGGAAGAAATTTCCGGCTGTCGACCGCAATTGCAACTATTCCATAGCCAAACATCCTGAGGAATGGAAGAAATTCACTGAGTTTACCCACCATCAGATAGACGAACTGATGACTGATTACGGCAAGATCGACATACTATGGCTCGATGGCGGATGGGTGAGAAAAACCAGCGACGAAGAAGTGAAAAATTATCTGCTGGAAACCTATGAGGGATCGCGTTGGGCTCGCAATCCGCAAAACCAGGATATAGACATGGATGCTATTGTCGCTAAAGCAAGGCTAAAACAACCTGATCTGTTGGTGGTCGACCGTGCCGTAGAAGGCCCCAATCAAAACTACCTCACCCCCGAACAACAGATTCCCGATAAACCCTTGTCCTATCCCTGGGAAACCTGTATGACCATGGCCACCAGTTGGAGCTATGTTCCCAACGACACCTACAAACCTACCCGCCAACTGATACATACATTGTGTACCATAGTTTCCCGCGGAGGCAATCTGCTGTTGAATATTGGTCCCGGCCCCGATGGCGATTTCGACCCCGTAGCTTATCAGCGTCTGGAAGAGATTGGAAAGTGGATGGATGTGAACAGCGCGGCCATTTACGCCAGCAAACCTGTGGCGCCTTATCAGTCGGGGAATGTGGTTTTCACCACTGTTGGGAAAGCGGTATATGCCATTTACCTGGCCGCTGAAAACGAAAAGACCCTGCCTGCTGTTATTAAGATCAACAACTGGACACCGCCTCAGGGCAGCAAAGCCATCTTGATGGGCAGCAACAAGATCCTTAGCTGGAAAAGCGCCAAAGGAAACACAGAGATCACCATCCCTGCTGCCCTCCGCAACCATCCTCCTTCGGATTACGCCTGGGTATTTAAGTTTGAATAAAATGATTGTCGCCTAAAACCCGAAATCTTTAATTTGTTTTTTTATTGGAGGCATAGCCTCTTTGATATTTAGAAGGAGGCGAGAGCCTGATGACAATTTAGGTTTTCTTTATTCTGTCAAGTTGATTTAATGAAATAAACTTTTGTTCCGAGTTTTTATGTTTGACTTCGTTCCAAACGGGGTTACCAAGTCCATTATAAACAATATGTGGTTTGCCATCCTTATCAATTTTTATTACAATTAGATTATCTGGATTATTTCTAAGACCGACCTTGTTACGTTGCGTAATTTTTATTTGATAAAGTTTTCTGGTTTTTTCGTCAATTGCATCGTGGACCTTTTCTGAATTTGGTAACAGTTTAAGCTTAAACTTTTCTTTTGCATAAACTTCTCCAATGCTACCTAAAAGGTGGCCATCAATTGTAAATTTCTTTTTGTCGTTTTGGTAAGTTGCTTCGAGTCGAGAAACTATTTTCCAAAGGTTTCTAATTTCTTTCTGGAGTTGCTCCTCTGTCATAGATTAAATGAATTAAGGTTTTACTGTAATGTTTTCATGTTAATTTTTTATTGTTTTACAATTTGATTTCAACACATTAACTATTCAGGGCATTTTTGATTATCAAATTCTACACATTTTACATTTTTGTCAATATAGAAGTACCCACCATTTTCAAATGTTACTTTTGCTAATTGTCCATAGTTATAAGTATATCTTGAAATACTTGAGAAATTTGGCTTTAGAAGAATTTTCCCGTTTATATCCATAATCCCATATTCATATCTATAAGCTGGATTACCAAGTGAAATAATAAGAAACCAGTCGTCTTTATAAGTTAAAGAATATTCTTTTTCGTAAGGAATAATTACTTTACCTGTTGTATCCAATACCATACTACAATGTTCATTATCTACAATGGCGATTTGTAAACTTGGTGAGAAAGTAATTTTTTCATTGGATACGCCCTTATAAATCATTTTGCCTTTTTTATTAAATAAAGCAGGTCTTGTTCCAGACATACCTACATCTTGTACATTAATAACATTTCCTTGAAAATCTCTTGTAACAATATTATAACCTAATGACTCCCAAGTTGAACTGTATATTAAAATAAAATTCCCAAAACAATCATAGCCTTTTTCAAATTTACAAGGAAGTATCGTTTCGCCTAGACTATTTATGTACCCTGTTTTATTGTCAATAGTAACTCTAGCAACTCCATATTGAAAACTTAAAACTTCATCATAAAGAAATTTGGTAAGTATTTTCCCTTTATCATCTGCCATTGCCCATTTTTCTCCATTTGAAATAAATATCCGTCCGTCCACGTTATCTGATATACTGTAATATTGTATGGGGATAATAACCTTACTATTTGTATCAATCATACCGCATTTTTTGTTATCATCCACTATAGTAAACATTCCTCCCGAGCAATCACCTATTTTATCATAAATGGGCGGAATAATTTCTTTATTGACTTTTGTGTCTGAAACTCCATACTTTGTTCCGTTAATTGTATTCTTTTCAATTTTTTTAAAACGGTTTACTTGTGCATATAATGAAGTAATCATTATTGCAATTGTCAATGTAAAAAAGATTCTTTTCATTTGATTTGTATTTTTAAGATTCTTATTTCTAAAGGCTTCTCAGGCCGTACCTCTTTTATTATGATTTTTGGTCTAATTCTAATTCAAAAATAATTTATTTTCGACACAAAAGAATAAAATTAACATTAAAAAACTTCCAAAGTTTTTTATTGCGAAGTTTCTTTCCCATATGTCCTGGTTGGGCCAAGCATTCAACCTCAGTACTTTTATTTTTTAGGCTTTGTCCTGAATCATCACAACCAGGTGCCGTTTAGTTAATTTTCCCGTCGAATTTTATCGAATTTCCCCTTAAACTGTATTTTTCTATAAAAATCAATAATCATAAATTGCTAATAATTAACACAATCCTTGCAACTAGCTGTGCGCGACTGCACGGGTCTTGTGCGCGACTGTACGAAGCTTGTGCGCGACTGCATCGGTCTTGTGCGCAACTGCATCACCTCTGTGCGCGACTGCATCTATGACAAAGTTTCCTGCATCTATGACAAAGTGTCATGTCGATACCTTGTGCGTCATTGCACCACCTCTGTGCGCAACTGCATCACTCTTGTGCGCTGCTGCATCACCTTCATGCGCGACTGCATCACCCTTGTGCGCGACCGTACCACCTCCATGCGCAATTGTTGAAACCCTGTGCGCAACTCCACGCTCAATCTAATGTGGCTTATGGCTCATGGCTAAAATATTTTCTCCGTGTATCCTTCGTGCACTCGGTGGCTCCGTGGTTCTTCTTTAATTTTTTCTTTAACTTCGTCCCCCAAAACCCTCTCAAAAACAACCTGACCATGAAAAAGATATTTTCTGTATTGCTTTTCGCATTCATTGGTTTTCAGGCTAAGGCCCAACTTTACAAAGATTCAACGGCCACGGTGGAGCTGCGTGTCAACGACCTTCTTTCGCGCATGACACCCAAAGAAAAGTTCCGTCAGCTCTTTATGATACCCGGCGATCTGGGCAAAGACAAAGCCATTTATAAGGACGGTCTGTTTGGTTTCGAGATCACTCAGATGGGCCAAAATGAGGATGCCACCCAACAGCTGATCAATACGAATCCCGGTACTTCCACCCTGAAAACGGCCGAAGCCGTAAACGAAATGCAGCGCTACTTCACTCAGGAAACCCGTCTTGGGATTCCCATCATTCCTTTTGATGAGGCCCTTCACGGACTGGTTCGCAACGGAGCAACGGCTTTTCCTCAGTCCATTGGGTTGGCGGCTACCTGGGATGTTCCCCTCATGCATCAGGTATCGGAAGCCATTGCTATGGAATGCAAGGTACGTGGCATACGCATGGTGCTTTCTCCTGTGGTCAACGTGGCCACCGATGTCCGTTGGGGAAGAACGGAAGAGACTTACGGGGAGGATCCTTTCTTGGTTTCGGAGATGGCCGTGGCTTTCGTTTCGGAATTCGAAAAGAAGGGCATCATCACTACCCCAAAACATTTCGTGGCCAACGTAGGAGATGGGGGACGCGACTCTTACCCCATTCATTGGAACGAGCGTATGCTCAGAGAAATTTATCTGCCTCCATTCGAAGCCTGTTTCAAAAGAGGTGGTTCCCTTTCGGTGATGACGGCCTATAATTCCCTCGACGGAAGTCCCTGTACTTCCAGCGACTGGCTGCTCAATCAACTGTTGAAAAAGGAATGGGGATTCAAAGGTTTTGTGATATCAGATGCCGGAGCTACCGGAGGTGCGAATGTGTTGCATTTTACGGCGGCCGATTATCCTTCTTCCACTGTCAGATCAATGAATGGCGGTTTGGATGTAATCTTTCAGACCTCCATCGATCACGAAAAGCTTTTCTTTCCTCCTTTTCAGGATGGAAGGATATCGCAGAACACCATCGACAGTGCTGTGGCCCGTGTGTTGCGCATCAAGTTCCGGCTGGGGCTCTTCGATCATCCTTATGTGGATACCAAAAAAGCAGGCAATAACACTGATGTCAGCGCCCACCGTCTTCTGGCCAAACAGGCTGCTTTGGAATCTATTGTTTTATTGAAAAATGAGAACCACACCCTTCCTCTTTCGGGTAACATACGAAGCATAGCTGTCATTGGAGCAGATGCGGTGGAAGCCCGTCTGGGTGGTTACAGCGGTCCGGGCAATCAACCCGTAAGTATTCTGGAAGGCATAAAGAATCACGCAGGAAAGCAAGTGGAAGTAGCCTATGCCAAAGGCTGCGACAGGGTTACCATAGAATATCAAACCGTATCTTCAGAATTCCTTTCATGCAGCATAGACGGTAAAACGCAGAAGGGATTGTTTGGTGAATATTTCAGCAACATCACCCTCAGCGGCAAACCGGCTTTCACCCGAACGGATGCTCAGATACAATTCCAATGGACCC
>CAZNRQ010000076.1:0-10097 GCA_964574845.1 uncultured Bacteroidales bacterium | reverse complement strand
GCCTTGAAGAGTTGGTATAGATTTTCATTTTCAATATCAAGAAAATGTCCAATTTTTTCCATTACAGTAATTGTATCGGAAGTTTCGATTGGATGTTGTCCCAGAGAGATAAGTTTCTGAAACAGTTCGTCGACATTAGTCAGGTTGAAATTACCTGCCATGACCAGATTCTTGGTCTGCCAATTATTATGTCGAATGAATGGATGACAGTATTCGATATTGTTTTTACCAAATGTACCATATCGCAGATGTCCCAGATACAATTCCCCAATAAAATCACTATGGTGCTTCAAATAGGGAACATCGTTCAGAAAAGCAGGATTTGTTTTTTTAACTTGCTTTAGGTCCCCGTAGATCTTATTAAAGATATCGATAATTGGTGTTGAGGAGTTTGAACGCATCCGGTTAATAAATCGAATGCCGGGTTCAACATCAAATTTCACACAAGCAATACCTGCCCCATCTTGTCCGCGATTGTGTTGTTTTTCCATCAACAACGACAACTTATTCAAGCCGTAGAGGGTAGTTCCGTATTTTGAAAGATAAAATTCAATAGGTTTCAGTAAACGAATAAATGCAATACCGCATTCGTGTTTGATTTGTTCGCTCATGAGGATTTTTTTTTCAAAAGTACATTTATTAGCAGAAAAACCTGAGAATAGCCGCTTTGAATTATTAACAAAAAAAGTTAATATCGAATCGCTTGCTTTGCAGACGAATCATTCGGCTTAATCTTCACCGGATTTATCAGTATCTATAATATTGTTCCTGTTTACAAAATATAAAGGCCTGTTACGGACGTTGGCTGCAATGCGACTGATATACTCACCTATTACTCCGATACTCAGTAACTGTATGCCTCCTAAAAAAAGCGTACTTATAATGATAGAAGTCCATCCGGGTACGGCACTACCCATTATATATTTGCTGTATAATGCGTAGATCATAACAACAAATGCTATAATTGCAACAAGAAAGCCAATATAAGTGACAAGTTTCAATGGAAAATCAGAAAATGATGTGATGCCATCCTTAGCAAAACGCATCATACTGCCATAAGAATATCCGGTACGACCACCTTTACGCTCATCTCTATCGTATTCCACAAATCCCTGTTTAAATCCAGCCCAGGATATTTGTCCCCGAAGGAATTTGGTATTCTCCTTCATACTTCTTAATGCCTTAACCACTTTTTTATCAACAATACGAAAGTCACCTGTATCTAAAGGGATTTCAACGGATGTGATACGTTTCAGAATTCGATAGAACATTCTTGCAGTAATTTTCTTACTATAAGACTCTCCTTTTCGCTTCCTGCGTTTAGCATATACCACATTAAGCCCATCATTCATTTTGAGATAGAGATCTTTTATCAATTCAGGAGGATCCTGCAGGTCCGCATCAATAATTACTGTCCGATTTCCATTAATAAAATCTAATCCGGCAGAAACTGCAATCTGCTGACCAAAATTTCTGCTTAGCTCAATGTATTTAACGCCGGAATCCTTTTGCGATAATTGAATAATCATATCCAATGAATCGTCAATACTTCCGTCGTCAATAAAGATTATCTCATGTGAAACTTCCAAATCGTCAACTACTGCCTTTAATCGCTGATAAAGTTCAGGGATGTTTTGCTCCTCGTTAAAGACAGGAATGACTATTGATAGGTCCATATCAGAAATTTCGGTTATCAAAATTTATTGGATGCTGTTCCTGATTGTATTTTCCACAGTCAATCTCTACAGACAATTTTTTTGATGGTAAGGGAAATTTGTCGCCTTGTGATATATTGAGAGTCTTATCTGCCATTACTTTTTTCATAAATAAAGCCCAAATAGGCAGCGACATGTTAGCCCCCTGACCCAGTAATGTGCTCCGGAAATGTACACTGCGGTCTTCGGCGCCTACCCAAACACCTGTAGTAAGATTAGGTACCATTCCCATAAACCATCCGTCGGAGTTGTTATCTGTAGTACCTGTTTTACCAGCAATCTGGTTAGTAAAACCGTATTTCCCTCTTAATCGGGCACCTGTTCCACTCTCAACAACGCCTTGAAGCAGATTGGTCATAAGGTAGGCAGTTTCATCACTCATGGCTTCCTGTGTGCGCGGTACAAACCTTGCCAGGACATTGCCGTGTTTATCTTCGATACGGGTAACGAAAATAGGCTCAATGTAAACTCCCTTATTGGCATAGGTGCTAATGGCACCCACCATTTCATAAAGTGAAAGATCAGGAGTTCCCAGACAAATGGCATACACTTCAGGAATATCGCTTTTTACTCCCATTTTTCGAGCTACTTTTATGACAGGTCCCGGAGAATATCTTTTGATCAGAAAAGCAGATACCCAGTTGATAGAATTTGCAATGGCTTCTTTCAGTGACACCATCTCCCCTTCTTTATAGTCGCTCGAATTTTTAGGTTCCCATTTATCTCCGTTAGGAAGGTCAAAAGTTATAGGGACATTAGGAACTTTGGTACAAGGCGAGAACTCCCCTTCCTGCATAGCAACCGTATAAACAAAAGGCTTGAAAGTTGATCCTACCTGCCGTTTTGCAAGGCATACGTGGTCGTACTTAAAGTATTTGTAGTTTATACCACCCACATAAGCTCTCACGTATCCCGTTTGGTTTTCGACAGACATCAAACCTGCCAACAGAAACCATTTGTAATACTTCACAGAATCGAGCGGACTCATTATGGTATCTCTATCCCGACCCCAGGCAAAAACCCTCATCTTAACAGGAGTGTTGAACACTTTCATGATCTTATCTTCGGGGACTTCGGCCCGTTTCATGCTTTGATATCTCTCGGAACGATAAACACTCTGCATAATAATCTCATTAATCTTTGCATCGCCCAAACTGTAATCAAAGGGTGCCCGCTTCACACCTTTCCAATGTTTATAAAAATCGTTCTGAAGCTCTTTACCGAGATGTTCGGCTACCGCCTCTTCCGCATAACGTTGCATTTTGGAATTGACTGTTGTATAAATGCGCAGACCATCCTTGAAAATATTATAAGGAGTACCATCGGCTTTCAGATTCTTATTACACCAACCATACACCGGATTATTATCCCATTGATCCATGTCTTCCTTATAACTTTTTGGATTGGAATAATCAGCTTCATTGGGTTTTTTCCTGGTCAGCAATGTTTTTAGAAATTCCCTGAAATAAGTCGCTTCGCCATAGTTATGGTCCTGAACTTTGAAACGGGACATATCCAGGGGCAGATCTTTCAACTCACTGTATTGCTTTTCGGTGATAAACCCATAAACCTCCATCTGCTTTAAGACTACTTCGCGACGACGTTTGGCATTTTCAGGATTCATTGTTGGGCTATACTTCGATGGGGCCTTCAACATACCTATCAAAAGGGCTGCTTCTTCTATTCTCAAGGAATCGGGTGTTTTATCGAAATAGGTTCGTGCTGCCGATTTGATACCAAAGGATTGGTTGCCAAAATCCACTGTATTAAGATACATAGCCAGAATCTCTTCTTTGGTATAGTTACGTTCCAGCTTGATGGCCGTTACCCATTCGCGGAGCTTGATGGAAACCAGTTTGAGTTTCGAAGGATGTTCTTCCCGGGGAAAAAGATTCTTGGCAAGCTGTTGCGTTATTGTACTGCCACCACCTGAACCTTCGTCGCCACCAATGATAGTTTTCCAGATCACACGAAAGATACTTCGGGCATCGACACCTGCATGTTCGGTAAATCGTGCATCTTCGGTAGCTATCAATGCATTAATGACATTGGGAGAAAGATCATCGAAATGTATGTTGGAGCGATTCTCAATATAATATTTGCCCAGTAATTGTTGATCGGATGAATAAACTTCGGAAGCCAGATTGCTTCGGGGATTTTCGAGATCCTCGAAGGTGGGCATGAAACCAAGCCATCCCAGCGAAATGGTGGTGAATAGCAAAACGATCAACCCAAATATAGAAAAATAAAGGACCCACAGAAACTTTACATACTTGTGAAATTCAGCATTTGCTGCTTTTTTTGCCATACTACTTTTTTATTTCAAATTTTTCTATTCGAATCCCGAAATTCTCTATGCCGCGCAACTCATCGGTGCGCATTGCTTGTTCAAATTCAAAAGAATAAGTACCCAACATACGGAAACGGAAACTTTTGCGAAACAAAATTCGATTGTCGACCCTGCCACCGCTACGATTGCCTAGCCATTTACCTTCGGTATCGGCCAGATAACATTCGACCGTATCGACTGATATTTTTCCGTTAGGATAGAAAGTCTTTATAAAAAGATAAAGGTTTGCGTAAGGATAGTCGGTTGAATTGCGGACATTGATATAATAATTGCAGGCTTGAACTGTATCGGTGATAGGTACCGAAAACTTCACAATATCGGAACTCTTCCACACACCACCGGATATCTCTTTGGAATTGTCGAATATGGCATCGCTGCTACAAGATGACAAAAATGTCAGCAAAAGGATCCAATAAAAGATGGGGTTGGTCTTCATGATCAACGTTTATGTTTTTTTCTTAAAACCTCCTCATAATGCTCAAAAGCAACTTCTTTTTCAGCCACTATCATGAAATCCTCCAATTTGTCGGGTTGGATGCTTTTAGCATTATCGGCCATGATCTTTTTCACTTTATCAATAGGAATAGGAAGAACATTGCCCGGCTCGTCTTTATAAGAATACCACATGATCCTTTTGATAACATCGGTCTTCTGGCAAAATGCTATACCTTTTTTGGTTTTCAAAGGGACGTCGTCCTTAGGAAAACTTTTCAGGGCATCCACATAGGTTTCGTATTCGTAATTGAGGCAGCATTTCAGTTTGGAGCATTGTCCGGCAAGTTTCTGAGGATTGATAGACATTTGCTGGACACGTGCCGAATTGGTTGATACTGATTTGAAATCGACAAGCCAACTGGAACAGCACAGTTCACGGCCACAGGTACCAATTCCACCCAGGCTGGCAGCTTCCTGACGGGCGCCTATTTGGCGCATTTCGATGCGGACACTGAATTGATCGGCCAAGACCTTTATCAGCTCACGAAAATCGACACGCTCGTCGGCGGTATAATAAAAGGTTGCCTTGGTGCCGTCGCCCTGATATTCCACATCGTTCATCTTCATTGATAATCCCATATCGGTGGTTATCTTTTTGGAACGAAAAACGGAAGTGGCTTCAGTGTTTACAATAGAAATCCATTTTTCGATATCCTGTAAACGAGCCAGACGGTATAGTTTTTTAATCTCTTTTACTTCAGGGTTTATCTTGCGTACCTTCATCTGAAGCCTGGCTGTTTCGCCTGTCAGAGAAACAAGACCTATCTCATGACCCGGAGATGCCTCAACAGCTACAATGTCGCCTACGTTCACCTCCAAACCTTCAGGAAGCCTGTAAAAGTCTTTGCGGCTATGCTTGAACCTCACTTCAACAAAAGGAAATTTAGGATAACCCGAAGGAAGCTCAATACTATCAAGCCAATTATAAGCGTTTCGTTTACAACAGGAGTTACTATATAAATCATCATTTTTCTGGTTAAGACCAGGTGCATGAGCACATCCCCTAGACAGAAAATTATTTTTTTCTTTATCCATCACACATTAATTATTGCAAAAATAATCAATTTAGATGAGAGTGGTTATTTTGGATTGAATAAGTCCCCAGTGTCCCTTTAGTTCAGTTTTCAGGAATGCATGATGCGATGCATTACGAAAGAAAGATCCATGAACAGTATTTTGGGGTTGGCGTTGCGCTCTATATGATACATGGCACGGTTGAGCTCGAAGGCCAGCAGCGGGATGCGTTTGGAGTTGAGAATATTTGAGAATTTTGTTACAAATTCTTTTTCCTCTTCTTCGAGTTTTACCAGTCGGGCATCGCCCTGATTGATGACGGCCGAATTTCGAATGACTTTCAAGGCATAAGAGAAAAAACTTTTTTGCTTTTCGCGCCCTATTTTGGCTATTTCGTCAATCAGTTTCACCAGTTCGAGCTTTTGCTCGCTTTTGACACCGTAGCAAAGTTGCAGCCACCGACGAACCGTTGTGAAATTGTAACTCTGGTCGTCTTCCTGATCGAGTTGGGCTTTGGCCAAAACGAAATTACCGTCGACCACGTTGGCTATTTTGCGGGCGCTGATCTCCGAAACATTGTATTGACTGATGAGCGCCTGGTTGATGTCTTTATGGCTCAGGCGCGGAATCTTTACCATCTGAGTGCGCGAAACTATGGTGTTGATAATTTGTTCCTGTTTTTCGGAGATAAGTATGAAGAGGGTTTTTTCGGGGGGTTCTTCCAGTATCTTCAGTATTTTGGGAGCTGCGGCATGATAGAGTTTTTCGACCATCCAGATGAGTACTATCTTGTATTCGGCTTCGTATGATTTCAGGCTGAGGCGCTTCACAATTTCATCGCAATCTTCGGCATTGATGATGCCCTGCTTGTTTTCGACACCAATGGTATCGTACCAATCGTTTAAGGAAATGTAATAATTATTGGTAATAAGCAACTCGCGCCAGGTCTGCACAAAATCGGAACTTTTGGGCTTGGATTTTACCTCCTTGGTCGTGGTTACCGGATAGAAGAAATGCAGATCGGGATGAGCGAGTTTGTTGTATTTGACACAGGAAGGACAAACACCACAGGAATCGCCCGTTAGGGTGGACTCGGGCCCGAAAAACTGCTTGTTGGTGCACGAAATAAACTGAGCATAAGCAATGGCCAGGGCCAGTTTGCCGCAACCCTCCGGCCCAAAGAACAACTGAGCATGACTGACCCGGCTATTCTTGACCGTATTCACCAGATAGTTCTTAATATGCTGCTGACCTATGATGTCGGAGAATTTCATGGGGGCAAATTTAGTGAAAAGATTTAAGAAGTCGGAATACTGAAACTGGAAGTCGGCAAATTGAAGATGGAAGATTTAGGCCAAATAATTTAATCGGCAATTAAACCGCTGTCGCATGCCTTGCCGAAGATATTGTATTGAGTTTCGGAAAACCGGGTTTGCAAGTATTAAGGAGCCTTGGGTGGGGAGAATAACATGGATGAAGAAGTAAATTGCCGGCATATGCTGACTTTGGAAAGTATCTAATAGGATTTTGCTTTTATCTAATAGGATATTGCTTTTCGCCTGATGGATATTACCCAAAGGCATACGGAAATTGCCCTTCACCGGACGGTCATGTAACATCTCCGTAAGGTTTTTTCTAATCTCCTCTCGGATATTACCGATCACCTTTCGGATTCTTCTCATATCCGTTTAGATATTTCTCATATCCTTGGGGTTTTTGCTAATATCCGTGCGGTTTTTGCCAATATCCGTGCGGATATTTCCCTTTTCCGGAAGGATATCATCTTTTGTGTATATGATTTACGCTATCCCCATATAATATAAGCAGTTACAAAATCACACAAAAATTCGTGGCGATATCGTCATTCGGGCTCTCAAGAGGCTGGAGTCAAGGATTAATCATAAAATTAGTAAAATGTCAGCTTAACATACTAACCAATAACTAATAATTGAAGGAAGAACCATACCAAAATAAAACCAGAAATCAGCCTATGTCATTCACAGTGACAAAGAAGGTCCTTCAGTCAGACCCCTGTAGTTGCTGACTATTTAACGTATTAAATGAGGAATGTAATGTAGGCTCTTTTGAATGCCTGATTGCACTCCTACTTCATCAACTCATGAATGATGGTATCCACCGAAATGCCTTCCGCTTCGGCCTTATAGTTTTTCACTATACGGTGACGTAATACCAGATGGGCTACCTTCTGCACATCCTCTATGTCGGGCGAGAATTTGCCATTCAGAGCCGCGCTGCATTTAGCCCCAACTATCAGGTATTGCGAAGCACGCGGACCTGCTCCCCATGAGATATAATCATTGGCCCACTTATGAGCTAGGGTAGTATTCGGACGTGTCTTCGATGCAAGGGTGATGGCATAATTGTACACATTATCTGCCACAGGTATCTTCCTGATCACTTCCTGTATCGCCAGAATCTCTTCAGCCGAAAAAATGACTTCTATCTTCGGAATATAATTGCTAGTTGTGGTTTTCACAATATCAATCTCCTGATCGAAGGTAGGATAATCGAGCCAGATATTGAACATAAACCTGTCCAGCTGAGCTTCAGGCAAAGGATAAGTTCCCTCCTGTTCAATTGGGTTTTGGGTAGCCAATACGAAAAACGGTTCCTGCAGTTTGAAATTTTTTCCGGCCACGGTTATTGCCTTTTCCTGCATAGCTTCGAGCAATGCCGATTGAGTTTTGGGCGGGGTACGGTTAATTTCGTCGGCCAAAATGATATTGGCAAAGACGGGTCCTTTGATAAAACGAAATTTACGCTCTTCATCCAGTATTTCCGAACCCAGAATGTCTGAGGGCATCAGGTCGGGGGTAAACTGAATACGGGAATAATTCAAACCTAATGATCGGCTTATAGTATTAATCATTAAAGTTTTGGCCAGTCCGGGAACACCTATCAGCAGCGCATGTCCATTGCTGAAAATGGTAATGATAATATTGCGAACCACTTCGTCCTGGCCCACAATAACTTTAGCTATCTCCGTTTTTAAGACATTGAATTTCTCTTTCAGAGATTTAAGCATTTCAACATCTGAAATATTATTTTGCATAGTAGTGTAGTTTTTATTTCGTCAGAAAGATGCCCAATTATACTTGAAGGGGCATTTCTTATAGTCGTCCATTACCTTAACATAGGTGCTTTTCGATTTTTGCACCACCCATTTATTAATAATCGAGTTCTGTTTTATGGTCAATGCCATGTTTTGGATCTGCGGATAATCATCCTTAAGATTGGCTTTGTGTGGTTCGGTGCGCGATTTCAGCATCACCATGCGGTAAGCTTGTCCTCCGTTTTCCGTATTAAAAAGAAGAGGTGCCGACTTGTCACCCACATTCATTTTCTCAACCACAAAATAAAGATTAGGTTCCACTTCTTCAGGTGTAAACTTCGAATCACCAGTATATTGATTTACCAGTTTTCCTCCGTTTAGCCTGCTTGGATCGTCCGAAAAACGGGCAGCTGCCTGTTCAAAGGTCATAGTATCCATAGAGATCAGGGCCGCTATGTTTTCCAGTTCTTTTTTCGATTTGGCAAGTGCTGTTGGCGAAGCTTTTGGAATCATTAGAATGTGTCGTACATTGATGTAATCCCCACGACGTTCAATCATCTGAATGATATGATATCCGTGTTCGGTTTTTATTACAGGCGAAATTTCGTTTGGTTTTAACGAAAATGCAGCGGCTTCAAATTCGGGGACCAATTCGCCACGACCTACGAAACCCAGATCGCCACCCTTACTCATTGAGCCAGGATCTTCCGAATAGAGGTTGGCCAGAGTAGCAAAATCTTCGCCTTTCAGCGCTCGGTTGCGCAATGCATTCAATTTGTCTTTAACGGCATTAATTTCATCGTTGTTGATGACAGGTTTTTTTACGATTTGAACTATCTCCAACTGCGAACCAACCAATGGCAAGCTGTCTGCAGGAATACTATTGAAGAAATCAGCAACTTCCGAAGGGGTAATCTTTACATCTTGTGTAAGTTTGGATTGTACATTTTGTATCAATAAATAGTCCTTAATTTTGTCGCGCATATCTTCCTTGATCTCAAGGATCGATTTCTTGAAATATTCTTCCAGTTTTTCTTTCGAACCAATCTGGCTGATAAAATATCGCAGTCGTCGTTCTAATTCACTGTCCACCTGTTTGTCAGTAACCTGCACACTATCAATATCAGCCTGATTAAGCAGAAGTTTTTGGAACATCAGTTCTTCCAGAATATTGCATCTGGCTCCGAAACCCTTGGTATTGCCTTGCAACTGCGATTGAAGAAACTCATTCTCAACATCAGAATATAAAATGACATTGCTTCCGACAACAGCAACCACTTGGTCTATCAGCACCTTGTCAGGATTTCCTTGCGAAACACCTGTCATAGGCTTTAGCAGAAAAGAAAACATAATTACAATAATCCCTGATTTTATTAAAATTCTGTTCATCTATCAATTTTTAATTATAAATAATAAATATCTTATGCCTAAAATAAAAACTATAACCGCA
>CAZNRQ010000075.1:0-10114 GCA_964574845.1 uncultured Bacteroidales bacterium | reverse complement strand
TTCCCGGGCCACCCACCATGCAGGTTTTAATTATCCCCACCCTTTCACCCCGACCATAAAATTAATTAATTTTCCATTCGTATTACATTTTTACTTCTGCACTACTGATGCAAAGGACTTGTTAGCAGCTGGCATTTTATTATTAGTCTTGACCACAGGAAAAATATTTGCCATTCCTAATGTCAATAAATCCGAATTGAGTGTTGTTATAAGTTATCCAGATTACTTTTAATTCCTCTTTAATCTTATCTGAAAAGTAATCCGGACTTTTTCCAAATACAAAATGTATAATAACGGGACGCTTTGTTCTGTATTCTTGAATTGAATTATCCTTATATGGATCAGTTCTCCAAATTATTTTATTTGATTTATCATAAGCTGTAATAAAAATTTTATTTGAATCCAGTATAAAATAATTACTTGTAACTGAATCTACCAATTTTACAATATCCTTTGTTCTTATTTTATAGTTTTTCCCATCGACTACATTCCCTTGTGCATCATAAACCCACCAGCTATGTTGTACTCTCTTAAGCACACTGGAATCGTTACCAGACTCAATTAGCATTATTGAGTCAGCAATTCTATTATCTCGTTTAACCCAGGATGTATCAGACCATTTATTATTCTGTGCAATTGCGAATTGGTAAATAAAAATAAACGGTAAACTTATTAGAAATGTCTTCATGAATTTTAATTTCTTAATGTTAATCTATAAAGGCACATTTTAACGCTTCGATTCTTGCTTGCTGCTAACTTGTTTATACCTGTACTTTTTTTACTCCAAAAGTACTACAACATACCATTTTTTTGTTGTGTTGCTGTACTTTTTTCATTCGTTATGGTCGTTATATTTTAATCAATATCCAGTTCGTAGAAGGGTGATTTTATTTTATATTATAATTTTTCTCCCCACAAATATACAATTTCAAATAAACCAAATTACGTGCAATAAAAAAATATTTTTTTCTTTAGCCCCTCTTCTGTCTTACCCATTCACAAAATAAACAATCACCTGTGGGAACATATTTTCATGTATGTTGAAAATTAGGATTTATGGATTTTTTTTTGAAGACCCTATGGGCAACTATATTGTAAGTTGCTGACAACTAGAATTAAATAATTTTGTCGGGTGAAAAAAGCAGAGGATGGTTGTATCTACCAATTTTATCGTTGTATCTACTGACAAAGTCGTTGTACTTTCTTACAAGGTGGTTGTATAAACTGACAAGGTCGTTGTTCTTTCTCACAAGGTGGTCGTACTTTCTTAGTAAGTCGTTGTATCTTCTGACAAGGTGGTCGTACTTTCTTATTAAGTCGTCGTATCCTCTGACAAGGTCGTTGTACTTTCTAATTAAGTCGTCGTACTTTCTCACAAGGTCGTTGAATAAAATTACTAAGTAGTCGTATCCTCTGAGTTTTTAGTCCAATAAAAAAATTTGAAAGCATATAGCATTTTAATAGAATCACTTAGGCCAATTAAAAATAGAATTTCGTTATTTGTTATCGACAAATACATGGATTTATTATAGCAAAAAAAAAGCAGACTAATCTGCTTTTTTTTCAACCTGTATTCAGGCAAGAATTTATAAAGGTGTACCCTCTATGGTGCCTGACCAATCACCATAGGCTCCTTTTTTCAATACTTTGCGGCCACGAAAATAATAAGTGGTATCTGAAATCAGATTTTGTACCAGTAAACTGGCACAACTGGTGGGATCGCAGTTGGTCCAGGTTTGGCCCTTATCCTTGCTGATTTGGATATGCATCTGAGTGCTACCTCCAAACTCAACCAGCAATTCACCGGCCACTGTGGTGGGGCGGGCTGTGTTTGGCCTGGACCCACGGGCTGTCAGTTTTTTGTGTTTAAAACCGGCATCCGTGCAAATTCTGATGGCTTCCAAAGGTTTAATCCTCATGGCGTTTTGCACCATGCTCATCAGGTTGGCTGTGTCGGAACGGGTTTTCTTTACCGCATCCGAAAGCAACTTGGCACTACCTACCACATTTGATTTTCTGACCAGTATGGCATGATCCAACTCTTTTATGGTCAGATCATATTCGGTAAGCGAAACAATATTGGTGGGGAATGGATCCGGCATGTCGTTGTTGTCGGTCAGTTTTACCCTGATGTTTTTTACTTCGCTGCTCAGCTCGTCGGGTGTCAGTTTATCCGAAGGCATGATAGCTATTATCTCCCTAACCTCAACCGGTTCAGCATTGTTTTCAGGAGCGGGAGCATCATGAAGAACCGTTTTTACAATTTTTGCCATTTCTTTTTGTTTTAGCCCATCCGCCAAAGGGCAGACAGGGTGGTTAATAAATTCTTTTTTCTGTTGTAAGCATTTTGTAACTTCTCAACTGTGTTACTCAAAACCTTTCGAACAAATTTCAAAACAAAGATAATAACAAATATTCCTGACTTTTACAAGGTCAGGCGGTTGAAAAACTATCTTCACACTATCTTCACAAAAATAAATTTTATGTAGCTAATAATCAAATTATTATAAGCATCAAGGGTACAAAAAATGACAAAAACAAAGTAGTTAATCCCCTTATTTACAGACCATAAGACTGATTCACATTTTTTCACAACAATTAAAGCGCTGTTCTACTGTACAATTCAGGAATTATTTTGCAGTTTTTTTTCCTTTTTCGCCACGCTTTTGCCGAAAGTGTCCAGTAAGGGAGACAGGATTCTCAGATGTTTTTCGCGCAAGGCGGTGTCTTGCATCTGTACATTATAATATTGCGCCCAATCTTTCCAATGAGTAAAGGGCAGGCCATCGGCAGATTGAATATGTTGTTGGGCAAATTTGAACAGCCCCCGGTTTCCTTTGCATTTCAGCCGGCCGCATTTGTGCAGTTCGCAGAGCATGGTAAGGAAAAGCAGAATTTGCTCACGGGGCAAAATAATTTTGAAATCGATTTGGCAGTCCGAAAAAAACATTTCCAAAGCTTTGCGTTGTTTCGAAAGGCAAAAAATCTTAACAAGGGCATCGATAAAGAATTCAAATTTCACTTTGGGTTCATATCGCATATCATCATCAATATACTGTATGACTGTGTTCAGTAATTTAGGTTGAGAACCATGTTTTTTCTTTTTTCGGGCATCTATCTTCAGCCATTCTTTGTGGGCCAGATCTGTAAAACGCTTGAAATTCATACTGTGGTTAAGCCTCAGAAACTTATCTTTGTTGAACAGTTGATGCAAATCGTCGTATATCTCATGAAC
Organism: uncultured Bacteroidales bacterium; assembly: GCA_964574845.1. Lineage (GTDB taxonomy): Bacteria > Bacteroidota > Bacteroidia > Bacteroidales > CAIWKO01 > CAIWKO01. The sequence continues at coordinate 6,879 of CAZNRQ010000075.1, read as the reverse complement.
CTGCAAACGGCATCGTTGCAAAGAGTGGGCACACATCAGTACCAAAAGCCGCATGAGCAGTTCCAAATGGGTATGGTAGTCGTCATGGCTCTCCATCTTTTGCAGCCATCGCGAAGCCAGTTGTGTAGTTTTTGAGGCGCTTTCCACAAAGAGCAATTTCCATTGGTCTTTTTTTTTCAGTTTTTTACGGCTTTCGTAAAAATCGCGTACATGATTCGCTATCTCGCTGTAGAATTCATACTCCTGCAGCAGCATTCTTATGCTGCAAGCCTCTTTGGGTGTATAAACATTATTAATGAAAACCTCGAAATTCATCTCATAAACAATATACGCACTATATATAACGTGACTTCGTTATGAAATATTGGGTGATTTATAGATTTTTTTTACTTTTTTTTTGCATCAAACCTTTGATCATTAACTATACTGAAGAATAGTGTCCGCCGCGGCGGTTGGAATTATGCAATTATACAATGATAGAATTATACAATTATGCAATGATGGAATTATGCAATTATGCAATGATAGAATTATTTGGGGCTTCGTGTACCTTCGTGTCTTCCTGCCTGCGGTAGGCAGGCTTTGTGTAATCCGCCAGCTGGCGGATGTAATAGCTTTCTTCAGTCTTCAGTCTGCAGTCCACAGTCTACAATTTGGGGCGGCAGTTCTCTGTGTAACTCTGTGCTTCTCTGTGCCTCTCTGTGTAATAGCTCTTTTATTTACACAGAGCTACACAGAGCAATATGAGCTTCACAGAGATTAAATGACTTCTTAGTGTTTCTTAGTGCCTTGGTGTTTTGGTGGCTATGAATGACCTCAAATGACTATCAATGAAGCGAAGCAAATAACTATCAATGATGCGAAGCAAATGACAACAAATAACCGTTTTCTTAAAAAGCCTCTTCCCTTAAGGCAGGGTAGTAAATGAGTATTCTGCTCCGTAGCCGGTACCGGCTGTTGGGTTATCGCGTATGATGGCATAAGCGCGATAGTAGTATTTTGTATTGGCTGTGAGTCCGGTTAGTTTACTGGTAAACTCCCACATGTTTTGACCATCCATAGTAATATGGTTGCTAATGGTTGGATGCGGGCTGGTACCCCAGCATACGCCTCTTGCAGTAACGTATTCGCCCTGATCATTGGTCACATTGCCTCCCGACGTAGCAGTGGTTTGAGTGATATGTGTGGCAATGGTTGTAGTAACAGTAGGAACATTCTTCGGCCCTTTGTCGCAGCCTACAGAAAATATTATAAAAGATACTGCAATTATCAACGTTAGAGTATTGGAAACTTTTTTCATACCGGGTCGAATTATGATGTGTAAAAATAAAAAAATATCGTTTTTGTTTTTTTTACCTTTGAAAAAAAATTGAACTGGTACCTGACCAATTCACTAAAAAACAGAACAAATATAATAGATTATTTGGTAAAAATTCCAAAAAGAAAGAAAATTTTAAAAACAACTAAGGGTGAAATAATTTTCAGGTGTAATAGTTATAAAGAAATTAAAAACAATAACCACCTTTAAAAAAACATAAAAATGATGAAAACAACAAAATTAATAAGCCTGGCAGCAATTCTGATTGCCTTCAGCGCTTTTGCATTCACCTCATGCAAAAAAGATAAAAATCCTGACACCACTTCCATGCAACAACTGGTACAGGACGAAAACAAAATGGCAACTTCAGACGACGATGCCATGAACGATGTAAACACTGTATTGTCGGGCACCGGCGCCAAAGCGCTTGAGACATTGCCCTGCAATGTTACGGTAGATTCGTCAACCATAATTGGCGACACCATTATTTACAATATCACCTTCAACGGACTGAACTGTGCCGGAACACGCACACGAACAGGCAATGCCGAAGTAAAAAAGAATGTGGCAACCCATTGGGTAGATGCCGGAGCCACGGTTTACGTGAAATACATTAATCTGGTGATCACCCGCGTATCCGACAATAAATCGCTTACGCTGAATGGTACCAAACAATTTGTCAATGTCAGTGGAGGTCATATCTCTGATTTGGGCACAACAGCCACTTCGATAGTACATCGTGCTTATGGCAACCTAACTGCTACTTTCGACGACGGCACCACACGTGTTTGGAACCTGGCTCGTCAGCGTACCTTCACCGGAACCCCCGGAAACCTTATCTGCTCAGTGGATGGATTAGGCTCAGCCGATGGCTACAACAGCCTGGTTGCCTGGGGAACCAATCGTCATGGCGAAATGTTCTACACACAGATCACACAATCAGTCATTCATCGCGAAGCCTGCGGATGGGATCCTTGTGCCGGAGTAAAAGTGCATAATATTCCCGGCGACGACAAAAAAGCCACCTTCACCGGCGGTTTCGACAGCAACGATCAACCCGTTACCGGCTCGGCTTGCCCCACCAAATATCGCATCGACTGGGAAAAAGGAACCCACAGCGGAACCATTTACAGATTCTTATAAGACATTAAGGATTTTGAGAGAAACGCTCCCGGCATTGCCGGGAGCGTTTTTTTTGTCTTGTCAAAGAAATATGACTTTCAGTGAAAACAAAGCATTGGCAAGTGCCTCACAATAAATATTTACTTTTGCAGTTAGGGTAAGGACGTTTTTTTTAAAAAGTCACTTTCACGCATAAACACCACCACACATTGAATTTCCGTAAGGCCTGTCTTTTTTACTTCATTTTCTTATCTGCCTTGTTTTTCTCTATTCCGGCGGCGGCTCAGTTGAACATCAATTACTATATGGCCGAAGGAAAGCAAAGGATAGAAAAGAACGATTATACGGGGGCAATTTCAGTTTTCAGTAAAATAATTGAGAATGCACCTGAGAATTTTCAGGCGTATTTTTTTCGGGGCATAGCCAAATCAGAACTGGGCGATAAAGAAGGAGCGGTCACAGATTTTAAACAGACCGTGGCGATTCATAATGGCTACAGTCCGGCATATTATTATTTGGGTATCACCCAGACCGAGCAAAAAGAATATTACGAAGCCATTTCGAGTTTCAATAAAGCCATAGCACTAAACAATCTCAGTTCCGATTATTACAATGCCCGCGGTTATGCCCGTTCACGCATCATGGATAGTACCAATGCTTTGCTGGATTTTGCAACTGCCCTGAAGCTGGATGCAAACAACGTAAATGCCTGGCTCAATCGCAGCATACTAAGCTTTGACTCGAAAAAATACGATCAGGCTTTGATTGATTGCAACATTGCTATCAGCAAAATGCCGGCTAACTATAATTCTTATATTTTAAGGGGGCAGATAAAAATGTTTTTATCCGATTCGGCAGGGGCAAAGCGCGATTTTGAATATACTGTGGCCCATGATTCGCTGAATACCATCGCGTATTATTATCTGGCCGGATACTTTCACGAAAAAGATGTCTACGATAGTGCCTTATATTATTATTCCAAGGTAGTGGAACTGGATTCCTATAATGCCGAATGCTACTACAACCGGGCCAGTCTGGAGGCCCAGCACGAGCATTATGCCGAAGCCGAAACTGATTACACACGGGTGTTGTCGCTGAATCCTAAAAACCTCTTTGCCTATTTTTATCGTGCCAATGTGCGTAGCCGTCTTAACAATCATAAAGGTGCTATTGAAGATTACACAGTTGTGGTTTCGCTGTATCCCACATTTCAGTTCGCTTATTTTTTACGTTCCGGTGAATATCAGCAAATAAAAGATTATCGTGCCGCCGAAACGGATAAGAAAATTGCAGAAATGCTCATCACCAATAACAATGCGGTTCAGTACAGCGAAGATGAGTTGGCTTCTTTCAAAAAGCTTTTCGAGTTCAGGTCGGAGTTCGAAAACACGGATACCACTGCAGGTAGGATACAATTTAAGGCACACGATATAAGCCTGAAACCTCTTTTTAATATATGCCTGGTTAAGTCGGGCCGGGCAAGCGAATATGCTAAATTCAATGCCGAGATGGCACGATTGAATATACTAGCCGGAAAGGACCATAATATTATTTTTAGCACCGCGGCTATGAATGTCAACTTTGAAGAGGGAGCCGGGCTGCAGTTGAAATTGGATTCCTTAAAACAAAAGGATGCTGATTCTTCTGCTTTGCATTTGCTGAATAGTATAGCAGAAGGGAGCATGTTAAATTACGCGGAGGCAATAGTCTATTGCAATAGAATTCCCGACAGTTCTAAGTATAGCTATTTGGCCTACTTTGTAAAAGGCAACTATCATTTTGCTATGGGAAAGCAACAAGAAAGCGATGACATGGATAAGCAACTGTTTTTATTCGACAACACTCCGGTTAATACCAACAATTATCTGGATGCGCTTCAGGATTATTCGGCATGTATCAGCAAAAATGTAAAGTTCAGTCCGGGTTATTTCAATCGTGCTTGTGTGAAAAACGTTTTACAGGATTTTTCAGGTGCCATACTCGATTATTCACTCAGTATTTTTTACGATAATACTTTTGCCGAGGCCTATTTCAACCGGGGGATAGTTTACCTGTTTATGGGTAATAAAGAAGCAGGATGCAAAGATATCAGCAAGGCCGGCGAACTGGGCATCAAAGAAGCCTACAATGTGTTGTACAAATATTGCAGCCAATAAGGTGGTGGCTACTTAGGACAAAGGATTTTGTGATGCTACTGTCTATTTTTCGCTATCCATTTCATTTTTTAGTTTGCTTTTCCGTATGCTGTAAGTAAAATAGATCACAAAGCCTATGGCCATCCAGATAAACAAACGGGTCCAATTGGCCCATCCGAGTCCGTAGATCATAGCACCACACACAAATATTCCGAGAATTGGCACCACCGGAACCCATGGAGTCCTGAAACCGCGCTGGAGCTCGGGGCTTTTGATACGCATGATCCATACTCCCGCACAAACCAGCATAAAGGCAAACAAGGTCCCGATACTGGTCATATCGCCCACAATATCCTGAGGAACAAAACAGGCAAAAATACCGACAAACCCGAAAAATACCCAATTGGATTTATATGGGGTACGGAACTTCCGATGAAGGTCCGAAAACATTCTCGGAACCAATCCGTCTTTACTCATGGAATAGAAAACACGTGATTGACCGTACAACATGACCAGAATAACCGACGAAAATCCTGCCAAAATAGCAACAGTTACCAGCTTAGCTAACCAACCATAGCCTGTCATGTAAGTCTGAATGGCATAAGTTACCGAGGCTTCTTTTCCTGCAGTTCTGAAGTCGTTCAAAGTGGCTACACCTGTTAGAACATAGGAGAATAAAATATAAAGAACTGTGCAAATTACCAGAGAACCCAGAATACCAATCGGCATAGCTTTTTTCGGATTCTTGGTTTCCTGAGCAGCCGTGGAAACCGCATCGAAACCAATAAAGGCAAAGAATACAACTCCGGCAGCTCCCAGAATACCCAGAATTCCACCAAAATTATGAGAAACACCCTGTGCATCCACAAACTTGGTTGCCTCAGGAATAAATGGAGTATGGTTAACAGGATTGATGAACGACCAGCCAAAAATAATAAACAGAATTACGATGGTAACTTTGGTTATAACTATGATAGCATTAACCAGAGCGGATTCACGGGCACCGCGAATCAAAAGCAATGAAAGTAAAAACAGAATAAACAGCGCCGGAAGATTCATGATACCATGGGTTCCGGCCACACTCGCCTCGAAGGGCGAGTGGCACCATTCATAGGGTATCTGAAAATGAAAATATCCAAGTAATTTATTCAGGTATTCGCTCCAGGCTATACTAACAGTGGCTGCACCCAAAGCATATTCCAAAACCAGGTCCCAGCCTATGATCCAAGCTACTAATTCACCCATGGTGGCGTAGGAATAAGTATAAGCACTTCCGGCAACCGGTATCATGGAAGCAAATTCGGCATAACAAAGACCTGCAAGGGCACAGCCAATACCGGCTATGATAAACCCTATGGTAACCGAAGGGCCGGCATTGTTAGCTGCAGCAGCGGCGGTTCTTACGAATAGCCCGGCGCCGATAATAGCTCCTATTCCCAGAGCAATCAAACTTACTGCGGTCAATGATCTTTTCAATCCATGTCCGTCATCTGCCGTTTCCAACATTAGCTTGGGTATGGATTTTTTTATGAATAAACGATTTGCCATAACTATAGGTTTATTTATTTCTTAGCACAATAATAAAAAATAAAATGATGAGCTAAACTATTTATTTTAGTTTTTTGAGAATTATCATTCTTTCTTTTTCTGATATTTCGACAACATGTCCAATAGGGAAGGGTAAGTATTGCTGAGTACTTCATCCATTTCGTTGATGTCTATCCATTTTACTTCAGTAATTCCCTCTTCGATTTGTGGTTTCAATGGATTGTTTTGCGACACTGTCATCTCAAACCAAGTGGTGAGTTTTAAAAAACTTCTGTTTTTTATTTTATATGTATGATAGGTCTCTCCGATTTTTTTTCGGATGATTACCTCTGAAAGCCCGGTTTCTTCCTTAACTTCTCTGATTGCAGCGTTGCGAGGTTTTTCTGATTTTTCTATATGTCCTTTTGGCAGGTCCCATTTCCCGTTTCGGAAAATGAATAACATTTCCCCATTTTCATTTTTTACCAAACCGCCTGCTGCATGTATCAATTTATAATCTTGTTTGAATGCTTTGAAAGGTATCGAAGAATCGGGAGTGAGAATTAAAAGGTCTTTTATTTTTTCCTGCAATAGAAAATCGTCAATGAGATGTTTTATTTTTTTAGGAGAGGGTACGTTAAGGACAACATGGTTTTTCAATACCCGTAAAAAAGTTTTGCTTTTTCCGAAAATTATCGCCTTGTCGTTTATGTAAACTTTGTATTTTTGTGGCATGGAAAAAAACAATGATGTTGCACTGAAAACTGCAGAATACTT
>CAZNRQ010000074.1:0-10126 GCA_964574845.1 uncultured Bacteroidales bacterium | reverse complement strand
TCGCTCATCAGCAGTATTGTTTTGAAACATAAAGACCTTGCCGGAATCCATTTCACAGGCTCAACACAAACCTTCAACGGTTTGTGGAAAGAGGTGAGCAACAACCTGGAACTGTACAAATCCTATCCGAAACTGGTGGGCGAAACCGGGGGCAAGGACTTTATCTTCGTTCACAATTCGGCCAATCCGCTGGAAGTGGCCACGGCCATTGTCCGGGGATCGTTCGAATACCAGGGACAGAAATGTTCGGCCGCTTCCCGCGCCTACATCCCCGAATCGCTTTGGCCACAGATCAAAAACTATGTGCTGGATATGACATCAGCCATCAAAGTGGGTGATGTAAGGGAATTCGATAATTTTGTGAATGCGGTGATAGACGAAGCCTCCTTCGACAACATCATGTCGTATATCGAAAGAGCCAAACAGTCCGATGATGCCACCATTATGTGCGGAGGCGAAGGCGACAAATCCAAAGGCTATTTCATACAGCCTACCATCATCCTCACCACCAACCCTCACTTCCTCACCCTGGAAGAAGAGATCTTCGGGCCGGTGATGACCATTTATGTATACCACGACAGCGCTTTCGAAGAAACCCTGCACCTTTGTGACGAAACCTCGCCTTATGCGCTCACGGGTTCCATCTTCTCGAACGACAAATATGCCCTGATCACCGCCTGCAAGATACTGCGCTATGCCGCGGGCAACTTCTATTTCAACGACAAACCTTCGGGAGCCATGATAGGTCAGCAACCTTTCGGGGGAGCCCGGGCTTCAGGAACCAACGACAAATCGGGAAGCCACCTTAATTTGCTGCGCTGGGTAAGCCCGCGCACAATAAAGGAAACCCTGCTGCCCGCCGACGATTTCCGCTACCCCTATATGAGTTTAAGCAAAAACCAATAACCCATAAAACCTCAGGCTTATGAAACTAAAAAGGGATTTTTTGTGGATCATCCTCTTCGGTTCGCTCATCGGGCTGAACGAAACCTTGTTGGGCGGCATGCATATGCCCAACAAATCAGTGATACTTAGCGCCATTACGCTGCTGTTGCTGAGCGTCGGCCGCTACCAGTTCCCAAAGACAGGAACCTCACTGCTGATGATAGCCGTGGCAGTATTGTTCAAGATCACCGATCTGGGAATCTATGGATGCAAGGTAGAAGGCATGGTGATGCTGGGCGTGGCTTTCGAAGTCTTTGCTTCGCTCATCATCCGTCAGAAGTCGACTAAATTCTATCATTATTCCATAGTGAGTTTTGCAGCAGCACTATCTACCTTTGCCGTCTTTGCCCTGATGCAGCGATATGTTTTCCACAACGAATACTGGTATGGACCCAAGTTCTCAGAACATATCTTCATCAAAGGACCCATCACGGCTGTGGCTGGCGCAGGTCTGGCCTATTTGGGAGTGATGGCCGTCAAGCCACTGATAGGCTGGTACAATAAGGTAATAATCAAAAACCCTTATACAGTGCAGGGAGTAATAGGATTTCTTATTGTTGGCTTTTGGTTTTTGGGATATTTTTCTGCGTAACTGCAGGAGCAAATTAGTCTGAAGTGGTGGTTTTCTTAATGATCTCCATGAAAAACATCTTTTGTTTATCTTTCATAAATAATCACCTAAAAGGAAATTACCACAAATATTTTGTCATTAAATCGTTATGCTTACTTTTGCATAACCAAAATTAATAAACCTAATCTTATGAAAAAACTATTTCTCTGCATTTTATGTGCCTTGCTTCTTGGTTCAGGACTAAAAGCAGCCCCTATCACAGGAACCTTTAGCATACCCGGCGACTACGCCACTATTGCGGCAGCCTTTACCGATCTGAATACCAATGGTGTGGGATTGGGAGGAGTCACTTTTAACGTGGCCGCAGGCTATACCGAGTCGGTTACCGGACTTACCTTGAATACGGCTACTTCCATTGATGCCAGTCATTTTATCATATTTCAGCGCTCGGGAAGCGGAGTCAATCCCAAAATAACCGCTTCGGGTGGCATAGGTAGCAGCGACGGAGCCATTGTTATTGCCGGAACCAGCTATGTTACCTTCGATGGAATCGATATTGCAGTAAGCACCAGCAGCGTTGAATATGGTTACCTGATTCAAAACGTTTCTACAACTCAGGGTTCGCAGCACAACACCATCAAAAACTGCAAGATCACCCTGGATAAAACCAATGCAGTATCCACAGGAATTTACCAGATGCCCGTTTATACGCCCACTTCGGTCGCAGGAGCCAATTCTTATAACAACTACAATTCAGTGAGCATCGACAATGCTTATAACGGCATGTACATTTCTTCTCAGACCTCCTACCGCGACCAAGGTTGTGTAATTGAATTCTGCAAGGTAGGAACTGCCGGAGCCAACAGCATTGGTGGTGGCGGAACCCAGGCAACCTGGGGCATTCGTTGTGAAGGAGCTAATAATCTTAGAATATCAGGCTGCGAAGTATGCAATATAACCATGTCAGGTAGTAAAAACATTGGAGGTATTTTTGCGAGCGCCTGCACAGGTTTGGTTGAAGTATACAACAACAAAGTGCATGATGTGAAAGTTACCTCCACCTCAACCACTTCTATTCCCATAGGTTTAAGGATAGAAGAACCTACAGGCGAAACCGCTTCCTTATATAATAACATGACCTGGGGGTTTGCACATGGCGCCACAACTGCCACCGCCACAATACTCTGCCGTGCTATATCTCTTAATTCGCAGGCCAGCTACACCGGAACTATAAATGTTTTTAATAATACCGCCGTGGTTTCTCTAGGAGCTCCACCCAGTTCCGTAGTATTAAGTATAGCGTTTGGCTATGTTAATTTGAAGAACAACATCTTTGTCAATTCTTCTACTGCCGGTGCCACTTCTTCACGTTATTGTCTCTACGCTGCCACAGGCACCATCAGTTCATCGGATTATAATGATCTGTATATTGCTTCGGGAACCAACAACTATGTGGGAAACTATGGAGGTAACAAAACACTGTTGAGCGACTGGCGCACCGCTACCGGTGGTGATGCCAATTCCATCAATGCCAGCGTTAATTTCATTTCCGCTTCCGATATTCATCTGAATGTGCTTTCCAACTGCGCCATCGATGGCAAGGGAACCCCCACCGCCTACACCACGGATATAGATGGCGATACACGCAATGCCACCCATCCGGATATGGGTGCTGATGAATTCACAGGAAATTATGCCGCCATCACCAATTCTCCTTTGTCGCAGAGTGTTTGTTCAGGCAACAATAGTACTGCCGTAGCCCTTACTTCCAGCATTGGAGGAGCCACCTATTCATGGACAGCCACTACCGGGTCACCTGCCATAACAGGTTTTACAGCCAGCGGAAGCAGCAGTATACCGGTTCAAACTCTGGCCAACCCCAGCACTACCTCCGCAGGTAACGTTACTTATGCCATTACAGCTACAGCCAATGGCTGCCCGGGACCCGTCAGCAATTATATTATTACGGTCAACACCACATCAGCCATCACTCTGGATGCTACTGCTGTGAATGTAGCCAGCGGAGTCACCTCAGCTGCCCTGACCTATAGCGCTTCCACCGGCAGCCCGCTTACTTACAGCATAGATTATGATGCTACGGCCAACACAGCAGGCTTTGCCGATGTGACCGATGCTACTTTTTTGCCCGGCCAAATAGACCTGAGCATTCCGGCCGGAGCCGCCGCCACCACCTATAATGCCATGTTGACCGTAAAAAACAATAGCGGATGCAGCAGCGTATCTTACCCGATTACCATTACCGTTACCGGATTTAGTTTTACGGTTACCCAGAATATCGGAACCACCTTATTACTTACCTGGACAGGCATGCCCGATGCCAATCTTTTTGCCATTCAATATCGTTTGCATTCGGGTGGTCCGTGGATAGGTTCACCGGCTTACATAAACCAATCTAAACTCAGCAATCTGTTGCCCGGTACAGAATATGACTGCCGTCTGGTAATCTATAAAAACGGCACCTTCTGGGGTTACAGCCAGATCGGGAATTTCACTACCGCCACGGTAAGCTTTACCGATACCTACGACATAGGTACCACCTGTAAGATCGCCTGGAACGATTTTTCGCCCTGGGCTAATTTATATGCTTTCCAATACCGGGCTTCAGGATCGTCCACCTGGATAGGAACTCCGGCTTATACCAACTCAACCAAGATCAACAATCTTTTGCCGGAAACCACTTATGAGTGTAGGGTTATCGTTTATAAGAGCAATATCCAATGGGGTATCACCCAAACCGGAACATTTACGACTGGAAAAATTAACTTTTCAACCACACAGGATATTGGAACCACGTTACAATTGGGTTGGACTGCCTTCTCCGGCACAGCATCTTCTTATGCTATACAATACCGGCAGGCAGGTTCAGGAACATGGATAGGCGCTCCGGCTATTACCAACTCAGCCAAGCTCTCAAATTTAATTCCCGATCAGGATTACGAAAGCCGTGTGATCATTTATATGAACAATACTATGTGGGGCACAAGCCAGACAGGAACTTTCCATACAGGCAGTGTTCTATTTACCACTTTGGTTGATAATGGAACATCAGTACAAATCGGTTGGCCATCTTATTCTCCCTGGGCAACCTCCTATACCTTGCAATACAGCCTGCCCGACATGACCACCTGGATTACTGTGCCCAATACGACTACCAATAATGTACTGATCTCGCCTGTAATTACGGGACAGGATTACTTTGTTCGACTCAGGGTATTCATAGGCGGCTCTCTTTGGGGAGTTAGCAAAGAACAAAAGATTGGCCGCAGCACCAAAGTTTCTGCGATTGCAAATACTCAATCTGATGAAACAATTAGCGCAGGTATCTATCCTAACCCGGTGGCTGACCAGTTAACCCTGACCTTATCAGCAGAGATTTCTTCCCAATGCAACTGGAGCCTGTATGATATCACAGGCAAACTTATGCTAAACGGTTCGCAAATCACCGAAATAGGACCCAATTCGCTGAACATAAATGTAGCGGATCTGGCCAAAGGAGTTTATATGCTTACTGTTTATTCAGGCAATGAGAAATACAATTTTAAAGTAGTAAAACAATAATACATCTGGTCCAAACAAAAATAAGGATTTTGCCCATTACATAGCAATTCTCATAAGCTGCTATGTACTTCTTAAAAGGGTCTGCTCGGGGTTGCAGATCCTTTTTTGTTTTTGGAATACCCTGCGTTTATCTCTGCAAATTATGGGTGTATATCAAGTGGTTTATTCTTCACCAGCTTGATACTCGAAATGGGATGATATACCAGCGGAACCTGTTCCAGCACCACATCGCTCTTGTCGAGTCCGAAAGCTTTGATATCGCTTAATCCCAAGCGCTTCAGGAAGAAGTAGGAGTTCAGCAGCAGGCCTTCGCGCAGGGCAAATTCGTTCTCTACCGAAAGGAATTTTTCTATCACAACGAATTTAAAATCGGGCTCGCAGTTGTATTTGGTAGAGCCATCGGCCCTAATGTGCAGATTAAGTTCCTTGTCTTTCACCAGTTGTTGAACAATTTTCTTGAAGTAAAGCTCGGTACGTGGCTGAATACGAAATCCCACATTGATGGTCACTTTGATCACTTTATCTTCCACCAGTTCCGAAACCTCATAGTTCAAAGTATAGGGATGCTCGGTGCGATTAATATGCACAAACCAATACACATCGGCTCGCTTGGGTTTCTTCGAAAGAATAGATTTTATGATTTTCTCTTCTATCTCGTGGCGGTTGTTGGCCTTTGTCAGATAAATTAGATGAGTCGAGAACTTGGGAATGGTGTCGTCTTCGCTCAACTCTTTCAACAGGGGAACATATTTACCCAGGTCGACAAATTTGGTGAACCTATTATTAATCTTGCGGGCATAATACCAGGTATACATGGTCATGAATATGAAGAGCTCGAAGAAAAGAAACATCCATCTTTCTTTTATCTTGACCACATTGGCGATAAAAAACGAAGTTTCTACCGTAGCAAATAGCAGCAAGAGGGCCAACACCAGATATTTGTTCCATTTCAGCTTATATATAAGGAAATAGGCCAGCAGCAAGCTGGTCATCATCATGGCAATGGTGATAGAAAAACCATAGGCAGCTTCCATGGCTGAGGACGACCTGAAATAGAATATCATCAGCAAACATCCTATCCACAGAATGACATTCACGCTGGGGATGTAGATTTGTCCTTTGAGTTCGGTAGGTTGCCTCAAGGTTACCCTGGGCCAGAAATTGAGGTTCATGGCTTCGCTGATTAGCGTGAAGCTTCCGCTGATAAGAGCCTGAGAAGCAATGATGGCTGCCAGCGTAGCAATGATGATCCCTGGAATCAGAAACCAGTGTGGCATAATTTCGAAAAAGGGATTGCGGCCGGCCAGCACTCCCGGTCCTTGCTGCATCAGCCAGGCAGCCTGTCCCAGATAGCTTGCCACCAGGCTAATCTTTACAAAAAGCCAGGTGATCCTGATGTTTTTGATGCCGCAATGGCCCAGGTCGGAATATAAAGCTTCAGCCCCCGTGGTGCAAAGAAAAACCGCACCAAGCAACCAAAATCCTTTAGGGTAATGTGCCAGTAGATTATAAGCATAATGCGGGCTGAGGGCCTGCAACACACCGGGATGTACGAATATCTGGTTCACACCCAGAACAAACAACATACCAAACCAAATGGTCATGATGGGACCGAAGGATTGGCCTATGGCTTGAGTGCCAAATCGTTGAGCAAAAAACAGCATCGAAAGTATCAATACCACTATGCCTATGGTTAATCCCTGTCCGGCCACAATGGTATTTTCCAGTCCGTGCACCATATTCAGACCCTCAATAGCCGATGCTACAGTAATGGGAGGTGTAATGATACCATCGGCCAGCAAAGTGGTTGCCCCAAGAATGGTTGGTATCACCAGTTTGGAACTGTATTTACGTACGAGAGCATATAATGAGAATACTCCACCTTCGCCGTCGTTGTCGGCTTTCAGTGTAAGCCAGATATACTTTACACTTGTTTGAAGCGTCAGAGTCCAAAAGATACAGGAAACACCTCCATAAATCAGATCGATCTCCATGGGTCGCTCACCCATTACAGCTCTCAATGCATACAAGGGGCTGGTGCCTATGTCACCATAAATGATCCCCAATGCTACCAGCAGCGAAGTTATCGTTACTTTTTTAAATCTTTCACTATTTGGCATATCCCATTTCCTTCAAACGGGCAAAATTCGGACTTAATCCATCAGAATATTCTAAAGGTTTATCAGGTTAGTATAAAGATTTTATAAAGAGTCTTAGTTAAAACGGTAACCCACGCCGCTTTCGGTAATGATATGCCTGGGATTATTGGGATTGTCTTCAATCTTCTTACGCAATGTACCAACAAATACACGCAGATATTGTGTTTCGGTCTGGTAGCCAACGCCCCAAATCTCTTTCAGAATAAACTGATGGGTCAGTACCCGGCCTTCGTTGCGGGCAAGGAGGCAAAGAAGATTATATTCTGTGGTGGTGAGCTTAAGCACTACATCTTTTTTCTTTACCAGACGGCCTACAAAATCGATAATCAAGTCATCCGTTTCAAAAATACTTTTACTCTCATCGGTATTGCTGCGACGAATGCACGAACGTATTCTGGCCAGGAGTTCGTTGGTACGGAAAGGTTTGGTCAGGTAATCCGTGGCGCCATTGTCCAAGGCACTAACAATGTCTTCTTCGCTGTTCTGAACCGATAACATAATGATGGCTTTATTATACCAGGTGCGCAGGTCTTTCAGTATTTCATGCCCGCTTTTATCGGGCAAGCCAATGTCGAGCAGTATGAGGTCGGGAGGATGGTTGGCTGCCATCAGCACACCTTCCTTACCGGTTTCGGCCTGCCATACTTTGTAGCCATTGCTGTCAAGTATTATTTCCAGCAGCTTCCTGATCTGAGGTTCATCGTCTATAATAAGAATTTCTGCCTTATTCATTTTTCAGATTTTTAAGAAAGGATGTTTCGGCCGGCAGGTTGATGGTAAATTCGGCTCCCCCACCCTTCAGATTTTCCAGTTTCAGTGTGCCATGCTGTGCTTCAGTAAATCCTTTGGCAATAGAAAGTCCCAGGCCTGTACCTCCTGCTTTGGAGTTGGGCAACCTATAGAACTTGTCGAACACATACTGAATTTCATTTTCGGGAAATCCTTGCCCATTATCGGCAATACGAATCACAAAACAGTTGTTCTGAAATGAGCTTATTATACTGACCACCGATCCTTTGGGAGTATATTGAAGTGCATTGTGCAGGATATTGTTGAGCACTTGTTCAAGCAATCCACTGTCAATCTTAAACAAAGGGAGGGTTTCATCGGCATCGAACACAATGGAATGTTGACTTTCGGTCGCCAGAAGCTTTTGTACCACCCCATAAATAAGCTCATTGGTGTCACACCAATCGGGTTTGGGTTGCAGGTTTCCTGTTTCCAGACGACTCATGTTGAGCAGGTTGTTCACCTGACGGTTGAGGCGAATGGAGGCAATGTCTATTTCTGTGAGCAATTCGGCCTGATTTTCCGCCGAAAGATTTTCTTTATTCTCCTTCAGGGTATCCACGGCTCCCAGAATGGTGGAAATGGGTGTCCTCAGCTCATGCGAAAGGGAATTAAGCAGGGTATTGTAAAGTTTGATGGTCTTTTCTTTTTCTTCCTTATCGCGGGCTTTTTTCTCGGCTTCGCGAATGCGCGATGTAAGGACTATATTTACCAATGCCACCAAAAAATACATCAGAAACATCAGTGCATCTTCCGTATTGGCAATATGAAAGGTATAGACAGGCGGAATGAAAAAGAAGTTCCAGACGAAAGCACTTAAAACTGCAGCGAGCAAGACCGGCAAAATATCAAACAACATCGCCAGCAGCGAAACAGCCACCAGCAGCAGCAAGGCAACCACTTTATAGCCTATGATTCCGGTAGCCGTAAAGCAGGCAAAAGAAATAACTGTAATCAACAAAAAACTGATTACGTACTGAAAAGTTTGTGAAAATTTCTTTTTACCAATATGAATCACTTTCGCAGGGCATTTAAATGTCAAAGTTAGCAAATAGTCATAAACATTTTGAAACAAACAAATTTAAAGCAGGCTTTACTTTCAGAAAATGAAAACAAAAATCAGTTATTTCTGTTGAAGTTTTTAAATAACCAACTAAATAAAAACATCAATCCGAACATAAAAGCCAACCCACACAGAAATACAGGTATTAGTAAAAAATTATTCATTTGCCTGCTATTATAACCCGGCAAAAATATATTGGAATTTATAAGTGTTTTGTAAGGATTAGCATCTCACAGATAAAGATTTTATCAAGATTAAAAGGAGGAGGAGGGAGAAGCTGAAGGGTGCGTAGTTACAAACTACGCACAACGGAGGGAGAAGGAGGAGAAAACCACGGAGCCACTGATCTGCCGCGGCGGACACGAAGTTACACGGAGAGTTATTTAGCTCCATGGACTAAATGAAAATGCCATAAGCGAAACAGAGAACTCACAGAAGTCCTTCGGACTTTATGGAGCGAAAAGCGGTAAGCTGAGTGAGGGAGAAGGAGCAGGAGAATAAGGAGGAGACGCAGATCAACGCGGATGAGTATGATTTATTTTTATGATTTTCGCTGGTATTTAAACAGGCGAGAGCCTGAAGGAACAGAGATGACGCAAGGCTGGAGCCTTGCGCCGAACGGGGGAAAACGCTTTCTCCCCCCAAAACTACATTTTTATTGCAACACAAAAAAGATTGTTTAACATTTTACGTTTTCAAATACTCCTGCTGTATCAGTCAGCACACGGATTATACTACGCTAAATCCCTGCAAACTGAGCATTTTGACTTTTTTTCCCAAAAGTCTGATGAAATGATTATATCGATGCTCTTTAATTTATTTTTTAATCGCTTGCACCACTGAATTAGCAGCGTCAAGAACAGTTTTTTCAAATGGCATAGGTTTCCAATTAAATGTTTTCATGGTATAACTGACATCAGCTTCTATAGTGTTCCCTACAAATGGTAGCATCCCCTTCATTTCATCATTGAATTTGGCCATAAATTTCAATAAAAAAGTAGGTGCTAATTTAGTGCTTAC
>CAZNRQ010000073.1:2579-10177 GCA_964574845.1 uncultured Bacteroidales bacterium | reverse complement strand
TTTTTTTTCCATAGTATTGACCTTGTTTTCGGTCAACCTATTTCAGGGACGGACACTTATCCCTGCTTCCTCATCGCATCCCATCCCTGCGCCACTATGGGCACAGATTGTCCGCTGCGGGTGATCAGGTTGATGCCGCTGCCCTCATCGGTAATATGGCCAATGATGCTCACCTCCAGGAAATCCTTAATGATATTGTAATCTTTTTGCGAAACGGTGAACAGCAGTTCGTAATCTTCGCCACCATTCATAGCGGCCGTGGTCGGGTCAATGTTGAAACTGTCGCAGAGGTTGATGGTCGAAACGTCAATAGGGATCTTCTCTTCGTAGATATTACAGCCTTTGCCTGAGCCTTTGCAGATATGCATCACTTCCGAAGCCAGCCCGTCCGACACATCAATCATGGCCGTGGGCAGAATATTCTTTTCCTTAAAAAGCTCCACGAAATCTTTTCGTGCTTCGGGTTTCAGTTGTCTTTCGACCAGGTAATCGTAACCTTCCAGATCGGGTTGCATATTGGGGTCAGCCAGAAAAACAGCTTTCTCGCGTTCCAGCAGCAGCAGTCCGGCATAAGCGCTGCCCAAGTCGCCGCTTACGCAGATGAGGTCGTGTTCCTGTGCCGTATTGCGGTAAACTATCTCGCCCTTCTTTCCTTGTCCAATCACAGTGATGGAAATAAAAAGCCCCGATTTGCTGGAAGTGGTGTCGCCGCCTACTATATCTACATGGTATTTATTACAGGCAAGTTTCACCCCTTCATAAAACTCTTCCAGCGCTTCCACCGAGAAGCGGTTGGAAACGGCAATGCCAATGGTGATCTGTCGCGGGGTACCGTTCATGGCATAGATATCCGAAAAATTCACCACAGCCGATTTATATCCCAGATGGCGAAGAGGGGAGTAGGTCAGATCGAAATGAACCCCTTCCACCAGCAAATCGGTTGATACCAGTGTCAGCAGATCGCCATTCTCAATCACGGCGGCATCGTCGCCTATGCCTTTCAGGCTCGAAGCATGGGTAAGTGTGATTCCTTTGGTGAGGTGGTCTATCAGTCCGAATTCGCCCAATTCGGTCAGTTCGGTGCGGGAAGTTTTATCTGTGATCATACTGCAAAATTAGCAAAATTAAAGGTCTTATAAATTGAATTTGTTTACAAATAACTTAAATTTGCAGAAAACAAGAAGGTGAAATTAACGCTGTCAGAACATATCAAACGTAGCAGGGAAGCTGTGGCTGCCAACAAGGCCAAAGGCAACAAGCATGCGGAATTGTTTGCTACCATGTATACCCAGCCTTCGCGTTTCATCGAAGAGATACTCCAGAACACCGAAGATGCCTATGCCAGGAAGAAGACTTCTGAAGGGATCAACGCCATACGATTTAAACTCTACGAGGATAAGGTCGAGATTCACCACAACGGAAAAGACTTTGACGAGAACGACCTCATGTCCATCACCACCTTTGCCAATACCACAAAGAAGAACAATGCGGAGGTCAACCTCATTGGCAAATTCGGCATTGGATTCAAGTCAGTCTTTTCGGTCACTGATATGCCCGAGATACACTGCGGTTCTCATCATTACAGAATAACCGATTACGAAGTCCTCTCCCCCTGCGACCCACGCTCGCCCGATTCAGGTTTTCAAACCCTCATCATTCTGCCTTTTAAGCGCAAAAGCCTGCAGGAATGTTTTGCTATAGTAAAACAGGGACTATCCGAACTCAATGCTTATCATCTCCTTTTTCTCAAAAAACTCAGCAGCATTGAGGTCTTCGTGAAAAACACTTTGCTGACAAAGATTAGCAGAACGACCGACCGGAGGAAAAAGAACATTGAAGTGCGCAGCATACGGAAAAGGTCTTTACTCCACGCAGATGCAGAGACAAAAGAAACGTTTTGGGTATACACACACGAAGGACGGAACCAGCAAAAAATGCCCGAGCTGGCTTTTAAAACTATGGAAACCGATAAGGGTTTTTCTTTCGATCCGGTAGTTGACGCTCCTTTGTTTGTTTATTTCCCTTTGAAGATGTTCTCCGGGCTCAACTTTCTGATACATGCCCCCTTTACCACCAACCCTTTGCGCGATTTTGCCTTGTTCGATCTGGAGAATTGTCCCGAGAACATGCAATTGCTCAACGATTCGGTCCGTAGTTTTACTGAGGCCTTGAACGAGTTTAAGTCGTTTCGATTCTATTCTGTCGACCTGCTGGCCAAACTCTTTGTGCGACCCCCTGCCGGAGAGCCCTCTGACCGACAGAAAGGGATGATACAAGACAGATTCTTCCGGGCCTTCACCGATTTTCTGATGAACGGCAGCAACATACCTTTGGGACCGAAGAAGTTTGAAAAGGCTGAAAAGGTACTTATTCCTGCCGAGGAAACCATTTATGAGCTTTTAAAGGAGGCCGATCTTGTACGCTTGTTCCAAAAACCTCATTTTATCGATCCGGCTATTTGCGGGGAGAATATGACAGAATTCAGGAAATTCCTGAGTGAGGATCTGCACATCAAAACTGTGGATGCCGAAAGTCTGGCCTTCAGGATAAAGGTAAATCCGGGTTTTCTGGAAGGGAAACCGATACATTGGTTTAAGAGCTTTTACCCTCATGTACATTCTCACCAGAAATTATGGGACCGTCAGCATAGGGGCCTTTTCTACAGCCTGCGTACGGCACCTTTCCTTCTGACCGACCACAATAAAATAGCCGCGGCTTATGACGAGGAGCAGAATGCCAAAATCTATCTGCCCGGACGCAGAAAGAGCTTGCTAACGGTTGTGCATCCCAAACTTGCCGAAGACTTGGCTTGTATGTCTTTCTTTCTTGATATGGAGATCAAAACACCCGATATGGTTGCTGATGTATTGCACAATACCATTCCTCAGTTGGGTCAATCTTCAGCAGAAGGCAGTAAAGATTATTTTGCAAAACTCGATAAGGTCATAGCCGCTTATCAGGATGCTTCTCAAAACGAAAGAAAGCAGATGCTGGCGATGTTGCAGAAATTGGCTTGGGTGTTCTGTGAAGATGGGTCAGGAAGCAAGAAATACTCCATGCCGGAAAAAGTCTACCTGGGAAATCCCTTGCTGGTTTCTTATTTTGCGTCCTCGCCTGATTTTTATTTCCTGGATCCCAGAATTTATAAGAGAATAACTAAGAATTATCAGGAAGCCCCTGCTTTCTTTTCCGAAGTGGGTATAGCCACTTTCCCGCGATTACGTATGGTTGACGGAACCTCACCAACCATGGAGGGCTTTGATGAATTTCTCAATACTATTACTGAGGAATCATCGAGAAATTTTGCCAGACTTTTGGTCGCTGCTAAAGATTCGGATATTACGGAAAATGTGATGCAATTCCTTCGGGGACAGCCCTGGCTATATAACCGTAAGGGCGTTTTGGTAGCTCCCAAAGCCATCCATTTTTCGGAAATATCCGGCATTTATAGATTCACTGAAAAGGAGAAGAACCGGTTGAATTTACTAATGAATATGGGAGTGGTGCAGCATTCTTCTGTGGAGGTAAACCTCCCCTGGAAGCCCGGGATAAAACCTGAAGAAGTAGCCATTAATTCAAAAATCGACCCGCAAATTTCAATGACAGATTTGGCTGGTAACATTAACCTGCTGAATTCTATGCAAATCGCTTTACACTTTGGTGACAACTTGAATGTCGAACTAAAACAGTATTCCGATGCCGATCTCGAAGGTATTCAGAAATGGGCCACAGATTTTATAAAAAGAGTGTTGACAGCAGAATATCCTCAACCAGAATACAGCGTGGAAAGCTCTGCACAGGCCGATTGGGTTGTGTGCAAAAATCAGGAAATCATCAAATATGTGTTTGTTAGCGGAAAAACGGATCTGATGGGTCAATTCCCCCTTACGGCTGGGCAGATATTGAACATTTGTAAACTCGCACCTACCGCGGACATCACTTCTTTATATTTTGTCAGCAGTGTCGGTACCTCAGCTGTTACGCCCAAGCATTCTACTAATCCTTATGGAATGTTGCTGAATGATTCTTTGGGCGTAAGTGGAAGAATATTTATAAGGCCCGAATAATATTTTCTCAGAAAGCCACTATATTCTGAAAGTTTCACTAAATTTGGCATCAAGAAATTATTACTAACCCAATTTAAAATCTAATGCTTATGAAAAGAACATTTACTACTTTAATTCTACTTTTTTCATGTCGTTCGGATCCTTTTATGACACAGCTTACAGAGCAGATTGGTGGTTTCCCTGGGATGTTGACACAGCATGGTATTTTGCGGCTACTTCATGGTTCAATCCTGCTGGAACAGCAGACAATTGGATGATGTTCGGACCGGTTACTGTACCTGCAGGTGCTGAGATCAGCTGGTATCAGAGATATAATGGCAGCGGTGGAACACCTCCTTTCTGGTTCGATGGTTATGAAGTAATCATTTCAACTTCATTCGTTGATTTCACCAGCTTCATGGATCCTCCGATATTTATCAGGAACGATTATACCGGATCTGACGGAACCGATAGTTCATGGGCATTGAAAACGGTTGTTATTCCTTCAGTCTATACAAATCAGCCTTTGTATTTTGCTTTCCATCACAATGCTACCGATATGGACGTTCTGTATATTGACGAGATAAAGATCGTTGAAACTGCTGCTGGTGTAGAAGAGGTTGCCAATGGGATCAATTATGTGAATAATGCCCCCAATCCTGCAAACCAGAATACAACAATCAATTATAAATTAAGCCAACCGGGCAATGTAGTTCTTCAGGTAACTGATGTTGAAGGAAGAATTGTCAGTAGTCAGGAGTTTGGTATGCAGAATTCAGGTGTGTACAAATACACCCTCAATACTTCGAATCTTTCATCGGGACTTTATTTTTATAGTCTTAATGTTAACAACCAAAAAGTGGTTAATAAGCTGATGGTTCAGAGGTAGAAATATCTTCTTATAATTAAAGGTCCTGATTTTGAATCAGGACCTTTTTTTTATAGTTTACAATTAGTGTGTTTTGATGGATTATTTTTAGAAATCAATATCAGGCTGAAAAAAAATCACTAACTTTGTGCATTGATAGCAAATTAATTTTAGATTTGCAGAAAATTATTAACCAAAAAAATTATTAACTAAAAAACTTAAAAAATGAAAAAAATCTACGCTTTATTGTTGTTCTGTCTTATTTCAACAGTAATTTTTGCTCAGTCTAAAACCGGGCAAAATCAAAACTTTACCCCTAACCACAAGGCTATTGGTATTTCAACATCAACAGATAAAGCCATTGGCGATACTTTAATGTATTTTAACGGTAATGGCTTTTATGTAAACCCCACAGACCAAACTGCTTTTGACTATTTGAATGAAGACATGGACGGACTTACTGCATACAATGCTGGAAGCGGTTGGACAAGTAAATGGCAGTTTTGGTATTCACTTGATGCTACAGAATTTCAACCCAATGATATCGACACAGCCTTCTATATGAGTTCAACATCTTGGTTCAATCCTGCAGGACAATCTGACGACTGGTTTTCATTTGGTCCAATAACAGTGCCTGCAGCTACAGGTTTACATTTAGCTTGGAATGTAAAAAACAATCCTGCTTATCGTGATGGTTACAAAGTTTGGGTTTCAACTACTGGAATGAGTAATTATACTGATTTCATTGGAACTCCTATTTACTCAAGAACAGACGCCAATCCATCACCTACTGAAGCAACCGATACTATATGGAATACTGTAGGTGTTGATATTCCTTCCAGTTATAATGGAAGCCTTGTTTATGTTGGATTCCAGCATATTGCTAACGATATGGATGTTCTTTGGTTAGACGAAATTACCCTGGTTGAAAAACTGGTTCCTATAGGCATGAATGATGCTGAAGGTATTATTTCTGTTAGCAATAACTTCCCTAACCCTGTTAAGGACATCACTACTTTCTCTTATCAGGTGAATAAAAATGTTAACGTTAATGTTGACCTTTATGACCTGTCAGGCAGATTAGTTATGTCATTACCACAGGGTAACCAAACATCAGGTGTTCATAATGTGAAGATCAATGCTGAAAACTTACCTAACGGTTCTTATTTCTTTACCGTAACTGCTGGTGAGAACAAAACCACCAAGAAAATGGTTGTTGTTAAGTAATTAAACTTATTTATAAAAAAAAGGCTGTTTTGTTATCAAAATAGCCTTTTTTTTTAAAACTTATCAGAAAAACATTATTTTTGCTAAAACAAAAATTCTAATAAAAAATAATTATTAACCTTAAACCCAAAAAAATGAGAAAAATTTATGTTTTAATTTCTATGCTTTTCATCACTACATTTTCTATGGCTCAAATTCTGCCGAATGTGGATAATGTTGGTTATTCAGTTAAAAGCACAAAGGCAACCAAGGTAGATCATAATTCAAGTTCTAAAATGGTGATTGATACTGCTGGTTTGAATTCTACTTACACTCCCCAGTTTGCAGTGGGTGGTACTGTTGGTGTTATTGGTATGATTAATTCATCCAATCAACCTATTGGTTACTGGTTTGGCAACAGTGGTTATGCTAGTGCCGATTCAACTGAAGCAGATTATTGGGCACAGTGTTGGGTATCATCAGGTACTGTGAAAATAGCTGGTATTTTATTTTATGCTGCAGGCAAATCAATAATTACAGGCGGCACTACTTCTGCAGTTCAGATGGGCATACAGAATATGCTGCCTTATGTGGCAGGATCTCATGGTGCAATCACTGGTGGAGTCAGTGGTTCTTATACTTTCGGACCTTCACCCGTTACACCTTATTTAGCATCAGGCACTATGAATATTGCTAATGTCGATACGAGTTTTTTAGCTTTTAATTATATTCCCTTACCTACAATGCCAACTGTTGCCGGAGATTTTTGTGCTGTTTCTAATTTTAAAGGAATTCGCGTGAACCAAGACACTCTTTATATGTTTTGTGATGCAGATGGCGAAGGATTAGGATTAGATTTTAGTCAATATAATCAGAATCCCGCATCTTATTATTGGGTATCATGCAAGTTCTCAACTATTGACAGGAATATGTCTGTTTTTGCAGTTATTGATGATGGAGCTGGTATAAACGAAGAAGGATTTTTTCAGGGAATGAAAATGTCGATCAGAAATAATCCAGCAAGAGAAAACGCTTTTATAGATTATTATTTACAGTATTCAGCATCTGTTAAACTGCATGTTTATGATATCTCCGGAAAAGAGATCATGGTAATTGATGCAGGAAGCCAGGCATCTGGTTTGTTACAAACAATTAACCTTAACACCTGTGATCTGAAAGCAGGAAATTACTTTGTATCTTTAGACGCTAATGGTCGTAGATTTACCAAGAAATTGGTTGTAGAATAATAGCTGTTCTTTAAGAAATGAAAAGGCTGACCATTTTGGTCAGCCTTTTTTTTGATTCATGAGTCGTCCTGATATGAGTTGTCACATAAAACAACTTAAACATGGAAAGACAAGTGAATACAAAAATAAAACGTAATCAACGAAACTTCTCATTGGTACAAATATACCCTTCATTAGTACAAATACACCCTTCATTGTACCAAATATACCCTTCATTGGTACAAGTATGAC
>CAZNRQ010000073.1:0-2479 GCA_964574845.1 uncultured Bacteroidales bacterium | reverse complement strand
GTACAAATACACCCTTCATTGTACCAAATATACCCTTCATTGGTACAAGTATGACCTTCATTGGTACAAATACAACCTTAATTAGTGCAAGTACGACCTTCCTTGGTACAAATATAAGTGTATTTGGTAAAACGCGCCATTTAAAAGGTCGGGTTATGAACCCCATCTGCCTGTATAATACGTAAAATAAGGCAATTATTCTTGCTAAGCGACTCTATTTATTTCGAGATACGAATTCTATTTTCTTACATCAAAATCACCTTAATTTATATAATATCAAGTTTAGAAATTGTTTTATGGATATACTCCCAGATATGATTTTGGCTATCTATTTCATAAAAACATACTGCACCAAATTGGCACCCATTTGCAATGCCTTTTGTCTTATTTCGTCGGAATCTTTGTGTACTGCCTGATCTTCCCACCCATCGCCCAGGTCGCATTCATAAGAATAGAAACATACGAGTCGTCCTTCGTAGATCAGACCAAAGCCTTGAGCAGGTTTGCCATCATGTTCATGAATTTTAGGTAGTCCGTTGGGGAAATTGTATTTCTGATGATAAATAGGGTAGCTGAAGGGAAGTTCAATAAAATCCAATTCGGGGAAAACCTTTTTCATTTCGCGACGGATGTATTTATCAATGCCATAATTGTCGTCGATGTGCAAAAAACCGCCTGACATTAGATAGTATCTAAGGTTTTTCACTTCCTGGGGTGAGAATACAACATTGCCATGACCTGTAAGATGTACAAAAGGATAGTTGAACAATTCGGGGCTACCTACTTCAACGGTAGCATATTCTTCATTGAGAGAAGTGCCCAGATTTTTATTACAAAAACCTATGAGGTTGGTGAGCGAAGTTGGGTTGGCATACCAGTCGCCTCCTCCGTTGTATTTCATCAAAGCCAATTGAACGTTTTGCGAGATGGCAGACAAAGTCAATGAGAGGAGAAGAATCGATAGCAGGTATAATCTAAGTAGCTTAATCATTTTAAGAGTTAATCATATTAATTATAGTGCAGGCTACCACTCCTGCAGTTTCGGTTCTTAAACGCGAATTCCCCAGACTTATTGGCTGAAAGTTGTTTTTTTTGGCAACACTAATTTCATTGGCTGTGAAATCGCCTTCAGGGCCAATCAGTATCATAGTGGGTTTCACTGGCAAACATGTAGTTTTCAGTTCTGACCGATCGGTTTCGTTGCAATAAGCTATAAACTTCTGCATTTGGTTTGCTTTGCTGACAATTTCTTTGAATTCGCAGGCCGAATTTAGCTTGGGCAAATATGCCGAAAACGATTGCTTCATGGCGGATTCAACGATTTTCTCGAGACGCTCGATCTTCAATCTGGTTTTTTCTGATCGTCCGCAAATAATGGGAGTGATCTCGTCAACACCTATTTCAGTTGCTTTTTCAAGGAACCATTCGAAACGATCCGGACTTTTGGTAGGTGCAATGGCTATGTGCAGATAAAAGGAACGCTTGTTGTATTCTTTAACTGTTTCGATAATTTTTACTCTAGTGCTAAGATAGTTGTTGTCGATTACTTCGGCTCTGTGCATATTGCCTTTCCCATCTGTAAGATATAACATATCGCCGTTTTTCAGCCGCAATACTTTACAATGTTTCGATTCTTCTTTATCGAAATCGTGCATATCCGAAACAATATTTTTTACGTAGAACAGGTGCATCTTACTTCCAGAAAAAAATCTGGTGTTTGGTTTTAGGTCGGAACTTTTCCAGCCATTGAAAATCTTTCAGTAGTAAGTCTTTTCCACTAATATCTTTATCGGGATATAAGGTAGCCACCGGGTTATCAAGAAACGAAATAGAAAAGATCTTATTGTCTTTGATCTCGATATCCATATTTGTCGAGATAGCCTTGTTGGTTCCGGTTCTCTGCCCGTTTGCTTCGCGCATGAAATATATGGTTTCAGCGTTGTTGAACACCTTGATCTTTTTTAATAAACCATCGGCAAAATAGCCAGTCATATTAAGTCCTTTCACCTGGTTATATCGGTTTTGAGTAGTATCGTCTGAAGCTATCAGGAAACATGAATGACGGAGTATCATTTTGTAGATCATGCTATTGCTTAGAAATATAGAAATTGAGTCGGCTGACAACTGCTTTTCTTCAGTCCAAATTAGCGGATCGTGATACATCAGAATAGTAGAATCGGCATAATTATAGACCAGCGAATCGCACATTCCCTGCAAATCATTTCTATAGAACTTTACCTTGTGAAAGGCATACATCACTTTTGCTTTTTCTGTTAGTGTATCAAAAGTCCCGATAAGGGTATCGGCATGCAGAAAGAGGGTGTCTTTATTGTCGTCGATCTGAATAAGTATAGCTTTTAGTGTTGCCAGACTGTACTGATTTTTTTGATCGTAGCGTATAAAGTCTCCTTTTATAAAAGTATTTCTCGCCGAATCAAAAATAGTGACGTTACGATATCCCAGCCCCAAACCCTTGGTG
>CAZNRQ010000072.1:0-10295 GCA_964574845.1 uncultured Bacteroidales bacterium | reverse complement strand
CGCTAATGAACGGTACTTCAGTAATGACTGGTATTGGTGTTATCAACCTGATGAATTCCTACAATCTGTTGAACTGGTCCGTAGTTGCTTCTTGCATGATCAATGAAATAGTCGGCTCATTTGACGATCATTATTCGCATGAACTGAATGTACTGAAACGCCATAAAGGACAGGTAACCATTGCCGCTTTTATGCGCAACGTTTTGTCGACAAGCCATAGGATACGTAAACGTCACGAACACCTTTACGGAGTAGAATTTAAAGAAGAAGTACTGGCTGATAAAGTTCAGGAGTATTACTCCCTTCGTTGTGTGCCCCAAATATTAGGACCTATTTACGACACCCTGCAATTTGCCGAAAATGTGCTTATCGCTGAATTCAATTCAGTTAACGATAACCCTATCATTGACCCTGAACATGAAAACATATTCCATGGTGGTAATTTCCACGGCGATTATGTATCATTGGAGATGGATAAGATCAAGACCGTGGTTACCCGTTTGTCGATGCTGGCCGAACGTCAGTTAAACTATTTACTGAATCCGCGTTTGAATGACCTTTTGCCTCCTTTTGTGAATTTAGGAACACTGGGTTTGAATTTCGGTATGCAGGGCGTGCAGTTTACAGCTACTTCCACAGTGGCAGAAAATCAGACCTTATCTTTCCCCAACTACGTACATAGCATTTCGTGCAACAACGACAATCAGGATATTGTGAGTATGGGAACCAATTCGGCCCTTCTGACAAAAAAAGTGGTAAGCAATACTTATGATGTGCTTGCCATACAGTTTATCACTTTGTTGCAAGCCATAGACTATCTAAAGATTCAGGATCAATTGTCGGATTATACCAGGGCCATTTACGATAAACTGCGTGCTATAGTGCCTGCCTTTGCTGAAGACACTACCAAATCAATGGACATCAAACGCATCCGCAAGTACATGGAGAAGAACCGTATCATCGCTTCGAACCAGATGCCGAAACTTTTGTAGGCGTTAGGTATTACTCGAAGATTTCGTACTTGGGTTCTTTACCTAATGATTCGAGAAGACCGTTAATTTCTTTTTTCAGTTCGATCATTTTGTTTTCACGATTAACGGCTAGTTTACCAAAATGCAAGAGGTCTTCCACTTGTTTGTGCTTGGCCATCTCAACTTCTTTTCGCTCGGTTACGTCGCGTATGGCCCCATCTATATGATGCGGTATTCCATGTACATCAAAGTTTAGCCTGGCATTTACAGAAACATGCTTTATGACACCTGATTTTGTTTTCAACTTCAGTTCATAATCCTTCAATTCGCCTGCTCGCTTTAATTCGTCAAGAAAGGCATCTCTGTCCTTAGGATCATTATAAAGATGGCTTATGGAATGACCCAGTATATCTTCCCTCTTAAATTCAGAAAACAACTTAATAGAAGGACTAATTTCGGTCACGGTTCCATCCATATCGATCTGATAAAATACATCCTGTACATTATCGAAAATGGTGCGATATTTTTCTTCGCTTGCTTTTAAGGCATCTTCAGCCCGACGGCGTTGCAGGGCCAGGGCAGCCAGGTTGACGTAGTTGTCCAATATCTCCCGCGATAGCAAATTCTGTCCCTTTTTAAATGCCAGCAAGGAGGTTCCATAAAGAACACCCTCTACCATATAGGATATTCCAACAAACCGGTCGACTCCCATTAAGGCCTGTATGCCTGTAGCCACCGGCCGGGGAATGGAACCAAAACTCACTTCATAAAGAGATTTACGCATACCAATGATTTCTTTGGTCATTTGCGCATACATTTCGTCGGGAACATACGTCTGATTTTTTTTAATTTGTTTGCCCAGTAAGTTTACCGATTTTTCGAGAATGCCTGAATCTATATCAATTTCTTTTACCATTAAGGTGCGGTCAGAGGGGTTGTAGACCGAGAATATGGATATTTCGGATCCGCTTATTTCTTTTATCTTTTGGGTAATGATGGCCTCGAGATTATCATCGACAGATAACATGGCCAATTCGAGCGACAATGCATTCAGTTTAGAAAGTTTATTGAAATGATGGGTTAATTCTTGTTGTGCATTCTTTTGCTCAGTAATATCAATGGTATAGCCTGCCAAAAGCTTCCTTTCACCTATTGTTATGGGGAATTTGATGGTAGTATAATTACGGTCGTTAAGATTTTCATCCATTTTTAATATCTTACCATCCGAAACTACTTGCCAATCTTCTTTCGATATTTTTGTTGCAAATTCAGGAGGAAACAGTTCTTTCATTGTTTTACCAATTATTTGCTTACCTCCCATGCCTATAATTTCGGTGAAATTATCACTGGCTTTCAACACACGACTTTCATCATGTTTTACCTCTTTGATATAAGTGTAAATGGGTGAATGCTGAACAAATAATGAAAGTAGTTCCTCGCTTTCGCGGAGGGCTTCTTCGGCATGTTTTTGCTCGGTGATGTCAACAAAAGATGTAATGATCTTTTGATTGTGCTGCATCATAGATACACTCATGAATCCATAACGAACCGTTCCATCCTTTTTGTAAAACCGGAACCCATATTTATCCGGAGCCTTATCAGGATGGGTCAACCTCAGTTTATTGTATTCCTGCAGGCGTGGCAGATCTTCGGGAGGGATCTGTTGAGTCCAGCTCATACCCACCACCTCTTTGGGAGTGTAACCGCTCATCCTGCAATAAGCATCATTTACCATTGAAATGTTAGTGTCTCTATCAATAATGGCCATGGCCGCCGAGTTACTCTCAAATATGGCCTGAAAATTATTACAGCTTTCTTCTAAAGCTATTAATGTAAGGTTTCGTTCCCTTTCGCTTTCAATAAACTCAACCGCAAACGAAATATTTGACGCCAGATCATCCAGCAGCTTAATTTCTGCCTCATTAAAAAAATCAGGTTGGGAAGCATACATGGTAAAAGCACCCATTGTTTTGCCCGCTTCCATGATGGGCAATGTTATGGACGACCTGAACCCCATGCGCATGGCGTTATTGCGCCAGGGTGCCATTTTTTCATCGGTTTCTATATCGTTCGAAAAAAAGCATTTGCCAGTTGCTACGGCCAGACCGGTTGGCCCGGAGCCATATGTGACACTATTGAGGTCGATGTTGATATTTTTTAAGTAGTCGCCGGTTTTTCCATAAGAAGCTACTACATCAACCTTTTGGGTGGCCGGGTTTAAGATACCTATCCACGACATCAGAAAGCCACCATCGGTTACAGCTATTCGGCAGGCCTCATCAAAAATAAGCTGATTATCGCGGGTACGAAGTATGGTTTTATTGATGTTGCTTAAAAGAATGTACACACGATTCAATTTCAATATGTCTTTTCTTGACTCCTTTTGTTCGGTGATGTCGTTGAAGGTAACCACAAGATTGTTATCAATAAAAGCAACATAAAGCTCACAAATACGAACAGATCCATTCTGACAAGTTACATTGTATTCACCCGCATTGACTTGCAGTCCTGTTTGCCGGGCTTTTTCAATCATTGGCTTCCATCGCGCAATCACCTGTTGGCGATACTCAGGATCGGGGTAGGCTGCCAGATACCAATCATTAACATCTAAGGGAATGTGTCCGAATAAATCCTGGGCGCTTTTGCTCCAATATTCTATTTTTTCGTCTTTGCTGTCGACCATGGCCACAGGAAAAGGAGTGGAATCGACTATGCTGCGTATCTTATTTTCACTTTCTTTTAGTTTCAGTTCGTCCTGTTTGCGCTGGGTAATATCAATTATTGACGTAATGAAGTGCGAAGGCCTGCCCTGATCATCTTTTTGCAGGGCAGTTATTAAATCGGCAAATACGGTGGAACCATCTTTATGTAAAAATCTTTTTTCAAATCGTATGGAATTCTGGTCGCCTTTTATAAGGCTTTGCATGGCCTCCCGGCTTTTTTGAATATCATCAGGATGGGTGATATCTACAAAGTTTTTCGATTGAAATTCGTCCAGCGTGTAGCCCAACATTTCGGCAAAGGCTTTGTTGGAAGTTAGGGAACCATCCACATGGGTCATGGATTTTCCGATGGGCGAATTTTCAAAAAGACTGCGAAACAGCGATTCGCTTTCTTTCAGTTTTTCTTCAGCCAGTTTTTGCCCAGTGATGTCCTGCAATATGCAATGCGTTTGTTTGAACTCGCCTTGTTCGTTATAGCCAATACGTCCATCGAAGGCAATAAACAGTACGCTGCCGTTTTTATGCAGCATCTCGAATTCGCTGTGTATGTGGCCCTGTGCTTTGAATATAGGGAATCGTTTGCGGAAGCCATCCTGATAGACAGGAGTGAGAAAATCGCCAAACCAGCGACCTATTACCTCTTCATATTCGTAGCCCAGGGTAGCGAGCCATTGTTGGTTTACTTCCAAAAAATTGCCATCAAAATCTAAAGATTGATAGCCCAGAGGAGCTTTGTTGAAGAGTTCCTGAAAACGATCATCTTCGCCATTAAGAGCTTTTTCAATCAGATTATGTTCGCCGCTTAGGCTTTGCAATCTTTTTTTCAGTGCTTCGTTTTCAGACTGCAGTTGCTGCAATTCTCGAAGTAGTTCGGTTTTTGATTTGTCTTCCTGATTCATTATGATATGATTGAGTAATGAAATAGATGAGCTGCAAGTAGGTGTCGGAACTAATAATAACGAATATAGCGTGGGTGTTTATAATAGTTTTTTTCAGTACTAAATTTAAATAGTTTGTAAAAATAAAAAAAAATTGCTCTGATTGCAAGGTTCAATCAGAAAAAAAATTATACATGATAAAAAATATGGGTTTAGCGAAGTAATAACTGCCAACCAATTGCTAAACTTATAATTTTTAAGTAGGTTTAAAATGTGGGCTAATATTCTTTCATTTTGTAGAAATAAAAAAAAACTCCCGAAGCCATGAACTTCGGGAGTATAATAAGAGCATGCTCTTATTTGTCGTTAGTCGAAGATTTCGTATTTCGCCTCTTTTCCCTGCTCTTCGAGAAGATCGTTGATCTCTTTTTTCAGTTCCTGCATACGGTTTTCGCGGTTAACAGCGATGCGACCAAAACGCACCATATCTTCTACCTGCTTTTGTTTAATAATTTCTGCTTCTTTACGCGCCGTCATATCTCGTATGGCTCCATCCACATGATGAGGTTTTCCTTCAGCATCGACCACCAAACGGGCATTGACCGAAACATATTTTAGCTTCCCTGATTTGCTTTTCAATTGTAATTCATAATCGTTCAGTTCACCCTTTTTGTTTAATTCACTCAGGAAGAGATCTCTGTCAGCATGATTTTTATAAAGATCAAACACGGAATCTCCGACCATTGCTTCGCCCTCGAATCCATCGAGATATTTTATTGAAGGGCTTATCTCTAAGATAATACCATTGAGGTCGATCTGGTAGAATACATCCTGCACATTTTCGAAAATGTTGCGGTATTTTTGTTCGGAAGCCAACAATTCCTTTTCAATTTGTTTGCGCTGAGTAATATCATCTTTCACAGCCAGATAATGTGTGGTCTCGCCCGATTCATTTAAGATGGGCGAAATGGAGGCATACTCCCAGAATATTTCGCCATTCTTTTTCTTGTTGCCAAACTCACCACGCCATACCTTCCCTGCTGATATGGTTTGCCATAAATTGGCATACTCTTTATCAGTGGTTATACCCGATTTTAACATACGGGGATTGCTTCCTACAGCTTCATCGTAGGTATAACCGGTTTTTTCTGTAAATGCCGGATTTACATATTCTATATTCCCTTTCAAGTCGGTGATTACGATAGATTCCGAGCTTTGCTCCATGGCGCTGGAAAGTTTGCGTGATTTTTCCTCGGCCATTTTAGATTCGGTGATGTCCCAGTTGGTTCCTATCATGCGAAGTGCATTGCCGGATTCGTCTCTTTGAACGCTGGCAATAGCCTTGATGTGGCGAATAGCGCCATTGGGCCAAACCACGCGAAATTCAGTATCAAATTCTTTTTTAGCTGTGATGGCCATTTGAATTTCAGAATCGCCCCGCAACATATCCTCTGAATGAAGTCCGGCCTGCCAGGCATCATAAGCACCACTAAAATCTGCTTCCTTGATACCGTAAAGCGCAAACATCTGCTCGTCCCAAATAAGGGCATTGCTGACAATATCGAAATCCCACACACCTATGCCGCTGCCGTGTGTTGCCATAAACAGACGGGTGGATAGATGTTTTAACTCTTCTTCTGCACGTTTACGCTCGGTGATGTCCCAGTTGGTTCCTATCATATGAAGCGGTTGACCGGAATCGTTTCTTTGAATGCTGGCAAGAGCCTTGATATGGCGAATAGTGCCATCGGGCCAAACCACGCGAAATTCAGTATCAAATTCTTTTTTACCTGTGATGGCCATTTTTACTTCAGCGTGGGCCCTCTCTATATCCTCAGGATGAAGCCCGGCCTGCCAGGCTTCATAAGCGCCACTAAAATCATCGCACTTAATGCCGTAAAGTACAAACATCTGCTCGTCCCAAATAAGGGTATTGCTGCCTATTTCTAAATCCCATACTCCTACTCCACCGGCTCGTGTTGCCAACGACAGTCGGGAGGTGAGTTGTTTTAACTCTTCTTCTGCATTTTTGCGTTCGGTGATGTCGAAACAATAACCGATATAGCCTATAAATTCTTTATTGCTGTTATAATTGGGAGTGCCCAAATCCTGTATCCACCTGTATTCGCCGCTTGCGTGTCGCAAACGATATTCCATTTCGAAAGGTTGTCGGTTGTCAAAAGCCTCATTATACACTTTCAAAGAGCGGTCATAATCATCGGGGTAAACTCCTTTGGTCCATCCGTTACCCATTTCCTGCTCCATGGTTCGTCCGGTAAACTGTAGCCAAATATCATTGAAATAGTTGCACAGTTTATCGGTGCCCGAGGACCAAATCAATGCCAGACCCGAATTGGCCAGATTGCGGTATTGTAACTCTTTTTCCCTTAGTAATTCCTCTGCATGCTTGATTTCTGTGATATCCATGCTGATGCCTCGCAATTTTAGGGGAAGCCCATCGGCATCGCGTTCCATGGTAACTTTGCTCCATAACCAGCAAACCTCTTTATCGTTGTGACGGATGATGCGATGCTCTTTATCAAAAGTCATATGTTCGCCATTGATAAAAGCAGTAATATAGGCGGTTATCATGGCCCTGTCGTCGGGATGAGATAAGGCGATCCATCCTTCCAGCGTTCGATCGTAGCTTTCGTCTATACCCAATAATTCCTCCATCATATCATAGCCTGACCACTGCCTGCTTTCGAAATCGAACACAAAGCTTCCCAGGCGGGCAATATTATGCGCCTGTATCATCCTTTGTTCACTTTCTTTGATCTTCTCACTGGCTTTCTTTAATTCTGTGACATCGTGAGCGATATTGAGGAAATATGAATTATCATTTAAAATGATGGTACTGACTGAGATCAAACAAGCACCCACAGAGCCATCTTTTCTGAGGAAGTCCATTTCGTAGCCATTGATATTTCCGTTTTTAACTATATGCTCTATCATTGCTTCTTTTTCCGAAGCATGAGCCCAAAATTCAATTTGAGACGCGGGAAATCCAATAACTTCATCACGGCTGTATCCTGACATACTGATAAAGCCCTTATTAATGTCTACATAAACCCCCTCTTGTGTGGTGATACTGATCGCACTGGGACTTGCCTGAAACACCGCACTGTATTTGATTTCGCTTTCGCGCATCAATTGTTCTACATTTTTACGTTGGGTGATATCAGAAATGATATGAACCGCCCCCACCATGTTGTTTTCGGCATCGAACAAGGGATCGACCGTTACAGAGTAGTTTGATTTGCCTGATTTCAATTCTGATGTTTCGCGTTTCCCGCTTTTCAGTACGTTGATAAAAGGACATTTATCTTCGTCGCACAATGAGTTATCCAATAATTCCCAACAAGCTACGCCTATAACTTCATCTTGATGCTTTTTACCAATAAAATCGAGGAATGAACGGTTGCATTCCAGTATTTTCCTATCCTGGTCGAGCAGAAAAATACTATCGTGCATGGCATCGAAGGTTTTGCTCCAATGTTCTGATGCCTTCAGTAGTTTTTCCTGAGCCTGTCGTAACAATTTCTTTTCGTTTTCTTCCTCAATAGCACGGATGATGGCGGTGGGAAGCTTGCTCAGGCGGTCTTTCAATATGTAATCGTTAGCTCCCTGTTTTAAGAGTTCGATACCTATTTCTTCGCCAATGGCTCCGGATACGCATATAAACGGAACCTCGGGGCATACCTGATTGCGCAATTGCAAAGAATCTTTAGCACTGTAGTCGAGCAAATTATAATCAGAGAGAATGATATCATACGGATGGGCATGGATCAACAATTCATACTCTTTTTTTGATGCTGCTATGTTCAACTCCATGTTGAATCCAGCATCGCGCAGCAAACTGTTTAATATGTCAGCGTCCTGAGGCGAGTCTTCGAGATATAATATTTTCAGTTTGATTTCCATATTATTCAGGTGGTAATTCGTTTAACATTGCCCAGAAAAAGCCTATATGAGTAACAGCCTCCATAAATTCTTTGAACAATACCGGTTTCACCACATAAGCATTTACGCCCAATTGGTAGGTATCGAACAGGTCTTTTTCTTCGCGCGAAGAAGTAAGTATGACCACAGGGATAGTTTTTAGTTCATCGTCGCCTCTGATAGCCCGCAGCACCTCTATGCCATCCATACGGGGCATTTTGATATCGAGCAATATTACAGCCGGGTTGCCTGTTGTGCGAAGTTTGTATTGTCCTTCGCAACGGAGAAATTCCATGGCTTCTATTCCATCTTTTACGACTACCACGCGGTTGAGCAGGTGGTGATCGGCCAAGGCTTCCAATGTCAGTTCTACGTCTTTGGGATTATCTTCGGCCAGTAGTATTGTTCTTAAGTTTTCCATAATTTATTTATTTTTTTCTATGATTTTGGTAATGTAAAATGAAATGTGGCGCCATTGTCCAGTTCGGCTTCGGCCCAGGTGCGCCCACCGTGGCGCGAAATGATATGTTGCACATTGGCCAGGCCAATGCCCGTGCCTTCAAATTTGTCGGGTGGATGAAGGCGTTGAAAAACGCCGAATAATTTTTGGGAGTATTGCATATCGAAACCCACACCATTGTCGGCAACCGAAAAAACATATTCCTCGTCCTGCTCCACGGCAGTGAGGGTGATCACGGCTTTTTCGCGGGGGGCCGTAAATTTAACGGCATTGCTCAAGAGGTTGACCCATACCAAGCGCAGCAGCGCGGGGTCGCAGTTGATATGAGGCAGACGGGGCACGAGCCATTCGATATCGCGTTTGTGGTTATCTTGTTTTAGCTGTTTTACTATTTCGCTTACTGCGACATTCATATCCATATCTATTTTTTGCATTTCTTGCCGGCCTATACGCGAGAATTGCAATAAATTATCGATGAGCATACCCATATGGCCCGATGAGTTGGCTATGTTATCCAGATAATGTTTGGCTTTGTCAGGCAGGGAGTCGTGATAGCGGCTCAAAAGCAGATCGACATAGCCGTTGATATGGCGCAAGGGAGCCCGAAGATCGTGTGATACCGAGTAGGAAAAAGTTTCCAGTTCTTTGTTGACTATCATCAGTTCTTCGGCTCGCCGGTCTTTTTCGCGGCTTTCGAAATTTACCTGGTCTATCATTTTATTGAACGAGGTTGACAGATGGCCAAATTCGTTTTTCGATTCGTAAGTTGAGCGGGTATTCTTAATGCCTACTCTAAATTGCTGGGTCGCCATAGTTAGTATTTCTATAGGCCCTTTGACATTTCGATACAGTAGGATATTGATGATAACGGAAATCAGAAAAATGACAACGATCATTACTAACAATTGAATATTGAGGGTCTTGCTATAGGTATGCGCTTTTTCATAAAGTTCGGTGGCTGAATTTTGGGCTGAGTTTTCGATGACAGCCATTTTTCTCATCATTTGTTCTCTATAGTGGGTTATATGCCCCAACGAAAGTATATTCATTTTGGCACTGTCGGTATGGCCTAACCTGGCCAGATGTATGTTTTCATCTAGCAGCGCCTTCCATTTCTTATAAGCCTGATGGGCTTCTTCAATATCGGCCGGGCGACCTAAATAGACTGTAAACAATTTATCAAATTGTGGTTGTATGCTGTCGGAGGCTAATTTCAGACTCTTTATGGCCATTTGTTTTTCGGATTCGCTAACGGCCAGATACAGGTTGCGTTCGGCAATGCGGGCCTCCAACACATCCGTTTCGAGAGTTTGTATGACAC
>CAZNRQ010000071.1:0-10303 GCA_964574845.1 uncultured Bacteroidales bacterium | reverse complement strand
ATATTATTAAAGGCGTTTTTGTACACGTAGAAGGCAAAGCCATGAACACGGGTTATCTTGACAATTCAGGCATAAAACAACATGGATGGGTGATAGGAGCTCCTATCGGAGTGGGTTACGAATACGAGATCGCCAAAAATGTTTGGTTCAAAGGCATGGCCCTTTACGATCCTTTTGTTCACATCAATCTCGTCCAGAATTTGCCTAATTCCAATCCTACCGTGAGTGGCGGGATTACCTATGTTTTTTAAAAAGGTTTGGCCAAAAACTGAAACAGCATTCTGATAAATCAATTTGTTTTCTGTGAAATAATTTTCAACTTTTTGAGAATTGCTGTACGTATTGTCGTAAATTAGCCCTTTATTTTACTTAATATTCAGCCCCATGAAAAGATCTATACTCATTCTCTCTGTTTTTATTGCTTTCTTTTTTAGCGCCAAAGGCCAAATGGTTATCACTCATGCACCCAGCATGACTGCTTTGGTCAATAACTTTATTCTGACGGGCGTTACTGCCAGCAATGTAATGTATACAGGTGCTCCATCAGCCATTGGTAGTTTTACCGGAGGCAATGCCACCGACTTAGGTTTGAACGATGGAATCGTTCTAACTACAGGAAGTATTGATAGTGTACCTCATATTAACGATACCGCCTCTAAGTTTGCCAATACCAATAACGGACAGCCGGGCGATGCAACCTTGAATACATATTGCCCTTATCCGAGCTATGATGCCGCTGTTTTGGAATTCGATCTGGTACCGGCAGGCAATGTGTTGGAATTTCAATACGTTTTTGGCTCGGAAGAGTATCCCGAATTTGTAGGGTATTCATTCAACGATATCTTTGGATTTTTTATCAGCGGTATCAATCCAACAGGTGGGAATTACGCTAATGCCAATATTGCCTTGATACCCGGTACCTCCTTGCCGGTGTGTATCAATAATGTAAATGCAGGGTCCTATTCAACTTATTTTGTGGATAATGCTGCCGGAACTACCATTGTGTTCGACGGCTTCACCACAGTGCTCCTGGCTCATGCTGCTGTGGTTCCTGGTACTACCTATCATTTAAAGATGGCTCTGGCCGATGTAGGCGATGGATATTTTGATACCGGAATTTTCCTCAAAGCCCAAAGTATGAAAAGCTATATGCTGGTAGGAGTGGAGGAGAACGAAACTCATCATTTCAGCGTTGCTCCCAATCCCATCGGAAGCGATTCGAAACTGAACCTCAACCTGCTTCATGCCGGTAAGGTGAACATCAGCATAAGCGATATTTCAGGCAAGGTAGTTTTTTCAAAATCGGAAAGCTTAGGTTTGGCAGGTCAACAACAGATATCTTTGGATGGATTCAGTCAATGTGCATCCGGAATTTACCTGATGAAGGTCGAAACCGATGATTTCACCGAAATGCAGAAGATCGTAAAATAAATTTTCTGGTTTCTTTGTGCAACTTTGTGTAACGTCTATTACTTATAATTATAAATCACAATATAGTTCACAGATTTATAGTTTGAGGTGGGTAATATTAAAACACTTATCCATATTGGTCTTTATGGAAATTGCAGGTGTGAATCATTGTATTTTAATGCAATACAAAAACGATTTTTATAAAATAGTCGCCAATAAAGGGTTCTAGTATAAAAATATAAAGTATTTGTAAGTGGGTAAGACTATTTTTCCGGTCGTTAGTCTTACATTTCCCAAGGATAGTCTTACATTTCCAGCCGATAGTTTTACATTTCCTGCCGATAGTCTTACATTTCCTGCCGATAGTATTATCGTCCCCGGCGTTAGTATTAACCACCCCGGCGTTAGTCTTACATTTCCAAAGGATAGTCTTACATTTCCTGTCGAAAGTCTTACATTTCCTGCCGATAGTATTAACGTCCCCGGCGTTAGTATTAACCTCCCCGATTATAGTATTAACCTCCTAAAGGTTGGTATTAACGTCCTTAAAATTGCAATAAACTAATAAAGTAAACAATTAGGTGAGCAATCCCGCTTACTAAACTAATAAAGTTTGGATCTTACTAGATTATAGATAAATCCAAGCCTGGCAGCGTCATCCCTTACGTTTATCCACAAACTTAACCGGCTTGCGGCTTCCGGCAGGGAATTGTCGGTGGTTGATCTCTTCGGGACTGTGAAACTCCACATCGGGCACCACACGCAGTTTGGCACGGAAATGTTCTTTCAGCTTTTGCTCAAAGTCTTTCGATTGGCTCCTGCTGCCCAATAGCATATTGATTTTATCGGTACCAATTTCGTTGGTGCTTACTTCAATGATATAGTTGTCGATTTCTTCGAAATGGTCCAGAATATTGAAGAGGGCAGGGGGGTACAAAGTTGTCCCTTTGAACTTGATCATTTGTTGTTTTCGTCCCACAACAGGGCCCAGTCGGGTAGTATTTCTTCCGCAGGAGCAGGGTTCATTATAATGATGGGCCACATCTCCAGTCTTGAAGCGCAGCAGTGGCATACCTTCCACACCCAGAGTGGTGATAGTTACTTCGCCAGCTTCTCCTTCGGCCACAGGCATATCATTATCGTCCAGAAATTCGGTGATGATGATTTCAGGATGCTGGTGTCCTCCGTTTCCGCATTCGCATTCGGTAAACGAAGCTCCCATTTCGGTAGAAGCATAGGTCGAGAACAATTGCAGCTCCCATTTGGCTTTGATTCGATTCCCTAAAGTATTCAGCGACATATCCTGGTTGCGCAATGGTTCGCCTATGCAAACAGCACGTTTCACAGAAGTTTTACGATAGTCAATACCATTATTCTCGGCAAATTCTATCAGTTTCAAAATAAAAGAAGGCACCACAATGATGTAGCTGGGGTTAAACCTCAGAATAGATTCCCAATGCAGATCAGGCATACCGGAACCTACACGTATAACAGAGGCCCCCAGTTTCCTTAAGCCGAGGAAATAAGCCAGGCCTGCCATAAACCTGCGGTCCATGGTGGTCATCAGTTGAAAAACGTCCTGTTTGGATGCGCCGGCACAAGCAAAAGAAATGGCTTCGTTATAGGCCAGTCGTTCCAGATCATGGTCGGTAGTGGCAAAGGTAACCGGATTGCCCATGGTTCCCGAAGTGGTAATATAATCGATGATATCCTTTTTGGGAACGCAAATAAAATCCTGGTTATATTGTTGCAACTGGTCTTTGGTAGTAACGGGAATAGATTGCAGGTCGCTCAGCGTACGTATCTTGCCTGTATCAATGCGGTTTTGTTTGAATAGCCTTTTGTAGTATTTCGAATAGGTGTTGAGGTAAGTCAGTTCGGCCTTCAGTTGTTTTTCCTGAAAACGTATGATCTCCTGTTGAGATTTTTGCTCAATGGCCGGAAAAAACTTAGTTCTTTTCATCTGCAAGGTATCCTAAACGCTCGAAATGCGGTTGAAGTTTTTGCAATATTAGTTCTTTTTCAACGTTATTTAAGGCGTATCTGTTTTTTTTGTAATCTTTGTTCTCTTCCACAAAAGTGTTAAGTTTTTCTTCAAATAGGGAAGAAAACGTAAGCCCGATATCGCTGTAAGCTTTTCTGAGCGTGCCCGTGACATCCTTTTCCAGTTCTTCGAATCTGATCTCTGTAAATGAACCCTGAGGAATAAGATGTTTGTCGGATTCTACTTTTTTGAGAAGGGAGTTAAGAATCCTGGTGACATCAGGGATCTCAGGATTTTTCCAAAGGCCGTTCATGGTGTTTTGCGATCCCACTATCGACCACATTTTAACTGTGGAAGGAACCACATCCAAAGGATTACGGTAGATGTGAATGAATTTCGCCTGAGGATACATTTCCAAAAGTTCCCTGATACGGAACGAGTGAAAAGGGTTTTTCAGCACTAGTCTTTTTTGGCTGTTCCAGGCCAGTTTTTGATAATACGATTGGGTTTGTTCTTTCCAGAATTTTAGTTCTTCGGGTGTTTGGGGCAGGTAAGAAGAATTCCCGTTCAGAAAGAATTTTCTTTGTCGGGGAAAAACCAGTCCAAGCATGGGAGAGAACCCGGTGAGGCGCACCAAAGCAAATTCATCTTCCTGAGGTTCGTCCATACTGTTCTTTATTTTATCAAACGGGCGGGTCTTGCCAAGAAATATTTTCATCAGTGGCCTGAAATAGGGGTAAGCTAATTTGAAGCCATTGGGTTGGGCTGTCTGAAATAAGGTCGGAGCCGAAAGATGTTCATCCAGATTCATCAATTGGTGGAGGTAAGTGCTGCCGGTTCTCCAGTGTCCGATAATAAAAACGGGATCCATAGTCACTTGATAAGTGGCTATTTTCTTCCCGTATTTTTGTTTTTCACGAAACGCAAATAAAGAAGCCCATACTGAGTTTTGGAATACAAAGAACAGGCGAAATGTATACCTGGGCCAGAGCGAAATTTTATTTTTTCGGACCAGATGTAAAAAAATACGGAATTGAATACCTGCAAGTAGGTAGGCACTCTTCATGTGGTGAAGATTAATCGACTTTGTTGGCAACGATAAATTCGGCCATGCTATTCACTGTGTTCAGTATGTTTCTGGCTACATTTTGATCGTCGAGCCTGACACCAAATTTTCTTTGAATGGCCATGATAAGTTCAATACCATCAATAGAATCAAGAGTTATATTGTTTTCGCCGCTGAATAAAGGCTTGTCGTCGAGTATATCTGCAGGGTTAACATCATTCAGGTTCAGTGTTTCAACAATCATATGTTTGAGCTGCAATTTCAGGTCGTTGGTTGCGTCCATTATTATGTTTTTTTAGTTATCGGACTTAAATTTTTACAAAAATATCTTTTTTTACCAATCGGCTGGCTTGTATTGCCAAATTTGACCGGTATTTGTTTTGTGTTTATTTTATGACTTTGGCCAGATCTTTAAAGAAAGCTTCTTCCACATCAGCCATTTTATAGATTAGGTCGCCCAGTTCTTTTAATTTGTCCACGCTCAGGTCTCTGTTCCTTCCCATGCGTGCGGCTTGCAAGGATATCTCCCTCCATTTATCACCATTATCCATCATCTGTTTCGAAAAATCATTCAGCGAAGCCATGTTCAGAATTTCAGCCGCCTGTTTCAGAAAAGTAGCATACATAAAACGGAATCCTGCCCCACCGGTTCCCTGGTCTTCGAGCAATATGTTTATCTTACTAACCTGGTGCGAGAGGTCTTCTGTATCTATGGCAAGTTTGGGCCATTCGGTTATGTGTTTCGAAAACTTTCGCATTCCTTTTATCCCCAAGAAAGGGATAGGAATCTTAAGCATATTGAAGCAGGCTTTTTGAATGCCTTTCCTAATGGCTTTTTCGTAATCGAATTCTTTAGGTATATGTGTGGGGTAAAACAAAAATCCTTCGGGAGCCATACTTCCCCCTGCAAATCGTCCTTTATCGAGTGAAGCAGCAGCCAGTTCAACCACCTTGGGATAATAACAATCGCTGATCAGGTAA
Organism: uncultured Bacteroidales bacterium; assembly: GCA_964574845.1. GTDB lineage: Bacteria > Bacteroidota > Bacteroidia > Bacteroidales > CAIWKO01 > CAIWKO01. Next base: position 4,862 of record CAZNRQ010000071.1, on the reverse strand, counting down.
TTGTCGCCTGATTTCCCCACCACATTGATGAAATGCACGTTGATATGTACCCTTAGGTATTGAGGCAGGTAATCCATAAAAAAGAAATCAACCTGTGTGGCAGGAGCTATGCCCTGTTCCAGCAACTGATCTAATCTGATACGTGCCTGTTCGGGTGTTTTAAAAGTTTCCGTATGGAATTTGATGTCCAAACGTTTGGTCAGGTTCTTACGTATCTGTCCGGGTTTGTTCCTCACAATAAAAGTAGGAAAGGCAAATCTTTTATTGTTGAAATAACCGAAAAAGATACCACTGCCTATACCAAAAACCATAGATTCGGACAGATCAAGTCCATGAAAAGCCAATTGCGAACTCAGAGTCCCTGTTTCGCAATGTGCCGACATCTTATGCTCAAAAGGAATCACCTTATCCATTATTTTCTTTCCTCCACTTTAGTAATGATTAAATTTGGGTTTTGAGTCTGTTCCTGTGATATCTGAAAAGCATCTTTTTGGGCTTCTTCTTCATGATAGAAGTGATATTTCGGATTTTGACCTTTGGAAGTCAGTATGATTTGAAAGAAATTGGCAACAGGAACATTAAAGGCTTTGGCGTATTTCTGCAAGTCGCCTACCTTAGCTTTGCTGAATTTCTCGGGTTTCAGATGGCATTTTACCTTGCCTTTGCAAATACCCGCCCGTGATGAGAGTTCGGCAACCGTCATTTCTTCCAGCACCATGAAATAATAAATCACAGTGATCTCATTTTTCAGTAAACGCTCCCGTAAGGTGCTTTCCAGGTGACTTTTCTTATGCCAGAAATCTTCCAGGTCGTTCTCAATGATGTAGGAACCTCCTTCGACTGTCCCATAGGAACCGTCGTTCTTTTCAGCATACAGAATATACTTCTGAACTTTGTAATCGCTTATAACGTCTTTTTCTTTCATGCTTTATAAGTTTTCAAAATTATAAGATCATTTCCTTTTCACAAATGTAAGAGTGGCCAGGGTTAACGACAGAATAAAGAATACAAAAAGTCGTGTCAGATTCAGCCATATCACTTTCAGTCCGGCTTCCCTGACAAAAATATCCAGAAAACTATCAATCCCCCATCGCAGCGGCGAAATGATGCTGGCAATTTGCAAGGGTTTGGGCATCATATAAACAGGCAAAAAGATTCCACCTAAAATGGCAAGGATAAGCACCATAAAAGCTCCAAATATTCCTGCCTGGCTTTGGGATGAGGAAAATGTTCCTACCAGAAGTCCGAAACCAATAGCGGCAAAAGCCGAAGCAAACGCTGCCAGTATCAGTGCTAAATAATTGGTCCCTATATCAAGGGCAGGCATACCGTAAATTAATGGAAGGAAATATATCCCTGCAACTATCATCAGTGCCAGCTGGAGTAAACAGATGGTAGCATACACCACTATTTTTCCCCATAGGATCGTAAAATAAGATACAGGCAAGGTTCTTATTCTGTTATAAGTGCCTTCAGTTCTTTCGGTAAGTAAACTTCCGGCCAATGGAATAACGATAAAGAACATCGCAAACAAGGCAAAGGCCGGAACATTGTTTTGTACCAATGTAGGCTTAATCACAGCATTTTCATTCTGAGCGTCCCTTTGTTCAATAATGATGAGGTTGTCGTTTTCCAGATCGTCGTTAAATTTAACCCCATTGCGGATGTCTTCGCTAAGATCAAATTTTACTTCGCGGGGTTGGGCATTTATTTTGAAATCTGTCGGAAGATTTTCACCCATACGTTTTTTTAATTCGTCGGTAAAGATCTGCTCCATGTCGTGAAGCTGCGAAATAAGGTAGTTTTTAATAGGCAACTGCAATTGTTTGTTGAGTTGCTGTGGCAACGCTTCAAAGAAAGTGTTGAGAATAATCTTTATCTCTGCCGATTGTACCAGACGCCCCAGCGAACTGGTTACCGCATTTTTATAGGAATCTCTGGTTGCCGGATCGAAGTATATGCTGATGGTATTGGCTTTGACAGATTCATTTATGGTATCCAGGGAAGTTGTGTCGTTTCCGAAACTTTTTTGAATGCGTTTAATAGCTTTCTCTTTGGCAGCCAAAGTGGCTCCCTTATTGATCACAATCCCAACCTGATAATTTCCTGCCGAAATCTCCTTTTGTGCAGTGGCGGTATCTAATGGTTTCCCGTTGATTTCCTTGATCACATGAAAGTAATCCGATTTTTCCAGTCCGTCTTCTATAGTTTTGCCAAGGTATTCCTTATCATTGTTTACAAAAAGTATGTCTGATTTATTATCATAGAGTTTTTTAAAAGCATTCTCCTGAGTTCCAGTAACAGCAAATATCAGGATCAAAGGCATCAGGAAAAGAATGATGAGACCGGGAATGTCGCGGATCATCTGAATGAACTCTTTTTTTATGACAGCTTTAAGTTGTTTCATCTGGTTAATCCCTTAGCTCTCTTCCGGTCATTTTTAAAAATACCTGCCCCAGATCGTTGCAGCTATCGTTGCTTTCGATCAGTTCTTTGGGTGTGCCGTTGGCAATAATCATTCCCTCATCAATGATGGTAACCCGGTTGCACATATTTTCTGCTTCCTTCATATAGTGGGTGGTATAAATGATGGTCTTACCTTTTCCATTGAGTTGTTGCAGATAGTCATAAATAAGGTTCATCGATTGTGCATCCACTCCTAAAGTGGGCTCATCCAAAAAAATGATCTCGGGATCGTGTATCAGACCTGCAATAAGATTGGCACGTCGTTTAATCCCACCTGAGCAATTAGAAATTCGTTTATTTGCCTGGGTATCGAGTTTCACTACTTCCAGATAAGCATCCACTTTTTCTTTGAGGATTTTACCTGAAATGCCATGCATCTCACCAAAAAAATTAATGTTCTCTCTAACTGTGAGGGTCGGGTAAAGTGCAATTTCCTGAGGTATTAAACCAATTATGCTGTTCAGTTTTCGGTAGTGTTTCGAAATATCGATATTCTTTACTGTAACCGTTCCACTATCGAAATTCAGCAGTCCGCAGATGATAGATATCAGGGTGGTTTTTCCTGCCGCATTGGGACCCAGCAATCCGAAAAACTCTCCTTCCTCAATGGCAAGGTCTACACCTTTTAAGATGAGGTCAGGGTTTCCTTTGTAGGATTTTCTAAGGTCAGAAGTGGTAATGATTGCGGACATATTTTTTTAGAAGAGTGCAAAGGTACTCCTTTTTAAGGTAAAGAAAAAGGAAAAAATTAAGCTTTACTTTGACTAAGAATCTCTTCTATAAGCAAGGTGGTTTCCAAAGGGGCATCGTGGGTGTGAAAGTCGCGGCTGATGCTCATGGCATTGTTTTTATATCTTGGATCATGCAGTATCTTTTCCACCGCTTTTTTAATCCTTTTTGGTGACGGATGCCCTGTTCTGAGATTGATACCTACTTTGCAATATTTTATGCGTGCTGCTATTTCGGGTTTGTCTTCCGAATCACCTGCCACCACCATAGGTACTCCATGCCAAAGGGCGGTAATTACCCCGCCGAAGCCGCCGTTGGTAATAATAACACTGGCAAAAGGCATAATGAAATCGTAGGGTATGAATTTCTCAATGAATACCTTTTCGGAAGCAAATTGTTGTTCCAATTCTTTCGTATCGACATTTCCAGTGGCAACAAGCATGATGGCATCAGTTTCTTTGAGCGCTTTCAGTGCAGGAATGATGAGGTTGTTATAATTGTTAATATTTACAGTACCCTGGGTAATAAAAATAACTGGTTTGCCGGAGTTCAATTTGGGTGCCCAGGCAAAATCAACTTTATTGGATTGTTCGGGGATTACAGGTCCGACAAAATGAATCGAAGCGGGTAACTCTTTCCATGTAAACTCAAATGCCAGGGTGTTGAATTTTACAAAAAGCTGCGATAGGAAAATATTATTGATGATAAAAAAATTCTTCATGGCAGGCAGGCCTATCTTTTTTCTCAAGCCGTTGATGTACGATTGTGTTTTAGCAAAGAACAGTTTGGTCACCATCCAGTTGACCATTCGGTTGCGGTTGATGCCGAAAACTGTAGTATCAGGAAATATACCTGCTCCGGGGAAAGGCACTTCATCCGTGTAATAGAACAAAGGAGAATTGCAATAGCAAACCCATGGGAGAACCTTATTCTCAGCCAGAGGTATGGCACCGGTGAACCATTCGTCAGTAAGTAAAATGTTGGCAGGAAATTCTTTTAATATTTCGCAGAGGTCGGCATACTGCCCGGGCATGTTGTCGTAAAATACATGCCTGATGTAGTAGGATGCATGCCTGAGCAGGCTGTTATGCGGCAGGTCAGGAAATTCGACGCTGATACTGCTGTCGTGAAAATCCTTTGCCTTTTTGAAAGGGAAGAATCTTGCCCCACTATCCTCTATGGTTTTCTTATAGTGAATTCCGCAGTACCAGTACACTTCATGACCACGCCTGATAAGTATTTTAACCAGCGGAATTGCAGGATTCACATGGCCTGAAAGAGGAACGGAAGCAACAAGTATCTTTGACATACAAGCACCAAAATTAGGCAAATTTGGTTTCATAAGGATTAGATTTCTTTCCCTTGAAAACTTTATCTTTGCACCACTTAAACTGCTATGAAGATACTGCTGGTAAATCCACCCCGCTCACCTGAAAACAAGATATTGGAATACGCTCCCGCCGAAGCCAAACATTTTATACATAAAAAACTTATAGGCCCCCCCTTGGGACTAATCACGGTGGCTGCTGCCATTAAAGATTTCGACGTGGAGTTGATTGATCTGAAAGGGGAGTATGATCTGCATCCTGATTCACCACCTTTGGCAGAACTTATCAGGAAGTATATTGAAGATATTAAACCGGATATTGTTGGTGTTACTTTCATAG
>CAZNRQ010000070.1:2724-10444 GCA_964574845.1 uncultured Bacteroidales bacterium | reverse complement strand
GTTACCTTATTTGAGTTTTTTACTTTGCTTTAGATATTCCTTTGTAAAACTACCATACCATTTGTCGCCTAAAGTGTATTCTGTAACTTTTAACTTGGCATCGGCAATATTTCCAGCTTTGAAATCTCTTAACGCAATGACGCGAGCCAGTGATTCCTGTTGGATCTTGCACAAAGATTTGTTTAGGTTTCTTTGTCTCAGTACTTTTAATAAATAAAGCCCGTTATCAGGATCATTATTGTTTACATACCACATTATTCCTTGCAAAATAAATCCGTATTCGAAAGTAACAATATATTCCTGTAAAGGCTGATGAACAATCAAGGTGAGTTCATTTTGGTTAGACTTATAGTAAGCAGTAAGTTTATTATAAGATTCTATTGATTGGGTATACCTGAAGTTTTTAGCCTGATCTGTGCATTCGGCTAGAAATTTTTGATATTGCGATGGTTTACTTACATTTTTTAGCCCTAACACTGCTTTATCGTTATTAATGCCGCAATCGGAATTTGCTCTTACAACATTCATGGCTTCATTATAATACTTTTCAGCCTGAATAAATGCCAGCTGATTTTCTGAGATAGCTGCAGAGCTGAGTTTTGCATCATATTCATTTTGTGCATTGGTACATTCCTGACTGAATATGGCTTGCCTAAGGGTTTCTATTCTTTGTGAAAGCTTTACATTATCTGATAATTCGTAAGTTTTTTGCTCGTCTATAACTTGTTTTAATGTAGTTCTGGCTTTTGTCAGATTATTGGCTTTGACATCGCTATCGGTTTCATCAAGCATGATAAGGAGTACTTCCAACTTGGAACTTTTGATAAGATCAGGAAGCTGTTTAACTTTTTTAACAGGATACAATTGCTCCAGATCAGAAGCTTTTTTGAATTCAATAAATGCATTGCGATAATTGTGTGCATCCATCTCGGCTTTTCCTTTAATGATTGCCAGGTAATACTGTTCTATCTTTATTTTTTCGAGCAATTCGTTGGCTGCCTTATCCTCGGAAACATATTTCTGATTCTTCTTTTGGTATGAAATGGCTGTATTAATTTCACTTTCGGCCCGGTCCACTTTTTTCAGATTAAAACTGTTTCCGGCATCCAATATATATTGTTGGTAAATGCCTTTATGACAATCTTTTCGTATCAGTTCGATGGTGTCGTTGCAGCTGAAAGACGGCAGGCTTTTACAAAAGTTTTCAGCTTTATCGGTAGCCAGTAAGGCCTCTGAAAATTTTTGCTGTGTTAGCAGAGAAGCTGCGTTATTCAGGTCGGTCCACTCTAGGGCATGGGCCAGTTCCAGAGCAGCCTTTTGGGTGTCTTCATCAAGGTATTTGAAGGTGAAAAGTTTTATCAGATGTTCTTTGCTTTCATCTGTTTTTTTCTGTTCGAATGCAATGCGGGCCAGGTAGTATTGCGAAGGAGCAAATTCATGTTGGTAATACAATGATTTTTCGAAAGCAATTTTGGCATCAGCAGTTTTCTTATTATTATACAGGTTTAAACCCTTTTTATAGTAGAGCTGATGAATTTCAGAGTAGGTTTCGTTCAACTGCTTTTGAATTTCCTGATAGTCTTTTTGCATGCCAAATAGTTTGTTTTGCAGATTCAAGGGATCGTAATTGTTGATTTGCAAAGCTTGCCAGAAAACAGCGTTACTTATATTATCCATTTTATATTTGATACTGTTCAAGTCTTTTTGAGTGTTGTCAATAATCTCGAAAGCATTCGGATTGATATCGGACAATTGTTTGTTTACATTGTTCAGATCAACATCGGCCAAAAAATATTGATCAACCATGCCCACTTTGTCGCGGAATCGTGAGCGTGCTGCCTGATCGTAGTAGAACTTGAAACCGTTTACTGCGAAGCTATAATTTGTCTGTCTGGAAGTATCATTGAACTGCAGTTGCGATTCGTTGAAGGTTAAAGAGAAATTAGTTTTTTGGGGAGAGAAATCAGCCAGTAATATATTCTTATTGCGAAACAATGAGCCTTTGAAATCGTATTTGGAGGGAATCAACACATCCGTCATGTTGAATCCTTTGTAAAGTACATCCCCGTTCACAAAAATATTCTGGTAATCAACAAAAATGGTTACCATATTCTTGTCGCGTGTTATTTTAACGCTTTCGTCAAACGAGAGTGAAAACTTGGTTTGATAAGCAGGTTTAGGTATAAACTTACCAATAACTTCCAGCATTTCATTAATTACGATCTGGTTTTCATCGTAAGAATTTAGGTAAGAAATGAGGTACGACTTCTTTTGCTCCGATTCGTATAATATCTGGTTTTGCGAGAAGCATTTAATACTGAGGAATGTTAGTAGGATGATTAAAAGACGTGTTTTCATAAAGGTCTATTTATGTTGCAATATTAAGCATTTTAGAGAATTTAACGGTTCACAAAATCAGTTTATTTGTTAGTTTCTCTTACTGATGGTGATGTGGTTGGTCGCAAGAAAAATGCCAAATAAATTATGATTGCAAAAAACACGTTTAGAATTACCCTGACTTTTAGTTAATAAATCTTAACGTGAGTCGGAATCCAGATAATATTTCCTTATTTTGTAATAAATTATTAGGGTTCCGGTTTTAAAATATCTGAATGAAAGTTAATATTATTGGAGCGGGCGTTTCAGGCCTGGCTGTGGGGTGCTATCTGCAGATGAATGGTTTCGAAACTACCATTTTCGAGAAACACAATACTGCCGGGGGGTTGTGTACTTCGTGGAAACGGGGCGATTATACTTTTGATGGCTGTATTCACTGGCTGTTTGGTTCCAATAGCAGCAATCCTTTCCATAAATTATGGTCCGAGTTGATGGATATTGAGGCTATGGAGTTCGTGAATCATAATGTGAGGATAGTGATAGAAGCGAAGGAGAATATCAATAAATTTGGCGATAAGCTATTCAGACTTTACACTGATATTGATATCCTGAGAGATTATCTGCTTGAGCTGGCCCCGGAAGATACGCGTATGATCAACAAGCTTATCAGGGCCATGCGCAAGATTCAACATTACGAAATGCCTCCCATGGTCGATCAGGTCATTGATTTGCTTCCTTTGAGGAAAAAGATGGGCATGATAAACCAACTGCCCTTGCTGGCTTTTATTTTGAAGTGGAAAGATGTTACCAATTATTCTTTTGCCAAAAAGTTACGCAATCCTTTTCTGAAGGAGGCTTTTGAGTTGCTTTACGACGGAGATGAGATCAATCTACTGATCATGATGGTGCCTCTGGCTTTCAACGATTCGCACGGAGCCGGATATCCTTTGGGCGGTTCAACTCCTTTTGCAAAGAAAATAGAGGATAAATATCGTGCATTGGGCGGCAATATTGTCTTTAATTCGCCAGTGAAAAAGATACAAACCATTGATGACAGAGCAACAGGCGTAGAGCTGCAAAATGGACATGTAATCGATTCCGACATTACTATTTCGGCTGCCGACTGGCATTTCACTGTTTTTGATGCTTTGGACGGAAGCTATACCAATAAACTTATTCGGCTGCTGGGCGACCAAAAGAAGTTGAAAGTGTATTATTCCATTTTTATGGTGGCACTCGGAGTTTCCGGCAAATTCGACGATTTGCCTCATTTTTTCCGTTTCCCGCTGGATGTTGATTTAGTTTCGCCCGACGGAAGCCGCTATTCACGAATGGAAGTTCATGTGTATAATTACGATACTACCATGGCGCCAGCGGGGAAAACTGTGATTACCGTTAGCTATTATACGGTGGAGGGGAACTATTGGATTGATCTGCGCAATTCGGATAAAGCAGCTTATGATTCCCGGAAAACTCTATTTGCGAAACAGATAATTGATGCCCTGGACAAAAAAATAGCTCGCATAAAACCTAACATAGAGGTAACCGATGTGGCTACCCCCGCCACCTATCATCGTTACACAAGCAACCGTCAGGGCAGCGTTCAGGGGTGGCTGCCGGGAAAAAACTTAAGTGCAAGTTCGCCCGTCAAAATGAATCTGCCGGGCTTGCAGAATTTTTATTTTACGGGACATTGGGCGCAACCCGGAGGAGGGCTGCCCGTAGCTATCAAAACCGGAAGGGATATTGCTCAGGTGATTTGCCATAAACACCGAATCCCTTTCAGTACAAAATAAAAACAAAAACTAATCCAGTTTCTTCGAGCGCAGACGCAAAGAATTTGCTACAACAATTACATCCGACAGTGCCATAGAAGCTGCTGCTATCATAGGATCCAGATAACCCATGGCAGCTATGGGGATGGCAATTACATTATAGAAAAACGCCCAGAACAGGTTTTGTTTGATGATCTTCATGGTAATGGTACTGATACCATAGGCTTTGTTGAGCAGATTGATCTTGCCATTCAGCAAAATTACCTGAGCCGATTTTATAGCAATTTGTGTGGCATTGGTCAGCGATATTCCTATACCGGCTTGCGATAGGGCAGGAGCATCGTTAATTCCATCGCCCACCATGGCTACATCATTGTTTTTATTTAGTTCGGAAATAATACTCAGTTTTTCGGAAGGCAGTTTTTCATAAAATATTTCATCAATTCCCAGCTGCGAGGCAACGAATTCGCACTTTTCGCGTTTATCGCCGCTCAGCATATAGGTTCTTATATTTTTTGATTTCAGGTAGGCAATCACTTCAGCGGCTTCGGGTTTTATCTCATCCAGAAGGTCGATACCAGCAATCAATGATTCGTTCTCTAATAAATAAATGTCGTGATGGTTGTCACCGATAAGGTGTCTGGCAATTCTGAAAGATCCCGCTTCGTATGTATTCCCTGAATTATCATGGGCTTTGATGCCAATACCGTTGTTCTCTTCAATTCCTGTAAGCTCAATTACAGGCGAATCTTTCAATTCATTCACCATGGATATTGCCAGCGGATGTGTGGAATATTTTTCCAGTGATAACAGAATAGAGCGCACCTCTTCTTCGCTGTGGCCATAGGTTGCAATTTGTTTTATCTTAAAGTTGCCTGTGGTTAGTGTGCCGGTCTTATCGAAAACAATCTTTTTTATCTCGCTTATCTTTTGCAAAGTTACAGCCCCCCTGATCAAAACCCCTTGTTTGGCAACCCGGCCCACACCTACCACTACTGCCGTCGGAATGGCTAACCCCAAAGCACAAGGGCAGGCAATTACCAAAACAGCAATGCTTCGAAGTAATGAATGTTGAAAGCTGATATCGGCAGCAAAATAGTTTAAGAGAAAAGTGGCAACGGCAACAAGCAATACCAATGGAACAAAAATGGCAGCTATCTTATCCGCCAGATTTTGCAAAGCCGGTTTGTCCTTTTGAGCATTTTTAACCAGTTCGATTATCTGACCCAATACGGAATTTTGCCCGACAGCAGTTGCTTTTACCTTGATATTTCCAGAATTAAGAATGGTGCCGCCAATCACATCCATACCTGTAGTTTTATCAACTCCCATACTCTCGCCACTGATGGTCGATTCGTCAATATTACCTTCACCCCAAATGATCACACCATCGCTGGCAATATTGTCTCCAGCGTTGTACAGTAATACATCGTTCACGCGAATTTTAGCTGCTTCGATTACTGATATTTGCTCGCTGCCATTTTCGAGGGTTATCAGTTTGGCAGAGACTTTTTGCATGTTGACAAGATCATCAATGGCCGTAGTGGTTCGCTTGATAGCTTTGTGTTCAAGAAAATTTCCCAGGAAGATCAAACTGATGATACTGGCCGGAGTTTCGTAGAACATATAGTCATGGCCCAGATTTAGGATGGTTCCGGTTAAACTGTAAATAAATGCAGCCGTGGTTCCAATAACAATAAGTACATCCATATTTGGAACTCCTGAACGAACCGAATAATAGGCGCTTTTGCCAAAGTGCCATAGCCCGAGAGCAAACACCGGAATGCATAAGGTAAACTGGAAATACTGGTAATGGAGGAATTCAACCGGAATAAACATGGCAGATAGCAAGGGGATAGTGAATAGCAATGAGAAGTAGAACTTCCATTCTATGCTGCTTATCCCCTTCTTGGTAGCGGTTTCATTTTCGCTCAGGTTGGCGGTTATCTTGTAACCCATTGATTTGATCCTGCTCACTGCAGATTCTATCTGTTCGGGTGTTATGGTCGTAAAACGCACTTCCGAAGTGGTGAAGTTCACATCAACCTGTTCCATCCCAATTTTCTCCAATTGTTTTTTTATGCCTAAGGCGCAATTGGTACAATCCATCCCCTCAATCAGCAGTACAGTGTCTTTAGTGTTCTTCATGATGAGTAATCCATAGTTTTCTATTGGCTATTTTATTTACTTTTGTAGTAGTTATACAAAGTTAGCAAATTTGATTCACTCATGAAAGATTTTATCCTCAAGAACGAGAAAAAGCTAGCCTACTTTTTAATGATTATAGCAGGCTTGTTGCTTGTTGTACTACTTCTTACTTTGTCATTCTTTAATCATCCTTCTGCTGATGATTATGATTGTACTATTATTACCAGGCAGTATGGCTTTTTTATGGCGCAACATTATTGGTATGTCAATTGGTATGGAAGATATTTTTCTTCTGTATTGGTTAGTTTAAATCCATTGCTAATTGGGTCCTTCATGGGTTATAAGTTGATGTCGGCCTTTATATTACTTCTGACTCTAGCTTCGTTCTATTTTTTTATTAAAACAATCTTTTATTCATCACAGTTCATTGAAAAATTGTTTATTACTTTTTTGAGTTTTTTTTCATTCGTTCTGTTGATGCCATCACCTGTCCAGTGTTTTTACTGGTTTACATCTGCTTATACCTACCAAATATCAAATATCCTGACACTGTTTTTGTTTGTTCTGATGATAATTTATGCCAGGAAGCCATCAGGAAGGATATTGTTTTTTTCTTGTTTGGCAGTTATTGCTATAACGGGAACCAATGAGTTTGCCATGTTTGTTTTATTTATGATGCTCTCATTTATAAATTTTATAAGGTTTCTCATGGATAGAAAACTTCACCATTATTTTTTTATTTTGTTTTTAGTTTGCATAGTTAGCACAATAATTGTGTTTATAGCTCCGGGGAATTCATTTAGGGCTTCGAATCATGCAAATAATTTCCAACTAATTTTTTCGCTTAAAAATGCCATTGTCCAAGCCATCGAAGTTCTAAGTCATTGGTGGTGGATGGGCGGACTTATAATTTTGTCTTGCTATTTGATTGCTACATCAGCAATTTCGAAACACTCTGAAAGAATGCTCAAAAGTATTTATTTGCATCCGTTATTCATTCTTGTTTTTGTTTTTATTGTCATGGTTGCTGGATTTTTTACGTGTTATTTTAGTTTAGGACTTTATCCTCCATTAAGGACTATTAACAATATTTATTTTTATTTTTTAATAGGCTTGATATATACTGGAGTTTGCACAGCTTTTTGGTTTCATAAAAGCAGGTTCAATATTCCTATGATCCCTTTTTTGCAGTCATTGGTAGTTATGCTATTGATAATTTATTTGATTAATTTCAAAAGCAATATCAGCACAGCATATCATGATCTAAAGGACGGAGTGGCTTCGGGATATGATAAAGAGTTGAAGGAAAGGTATGAAAATCTGCTTTCGAGTAATGTGAAAAAAGGTACTGTGAAAAAATTAAAAAACATCCCAAAAACCTTAGTTTTTTGTGATATTTCTACCGAAACTGACAATGTTATGATAAACAGCTATGCTAATTATTTTAAAAAGGATAGCAT
>CAZNRQ010000070.1:0-2714 GCA_964574845.1 uncultured Bacteroidales bacterium | reverse complement strand
TATTAGTAGAATCCAATTAAATACTTGTGAATTATCTTGCCATGCAATCATCAAAATTCAAAGACGTAGCAGTCAATACCGCGAATCCGAAATGGGATAAATGCATCCATCGTGAGTTGAAGATATACAAAAAGTCGGACGATATTCGTAGTGAATTCTCCCGCGACTACAATCGTATCTTGCACTCCAAAGCTTATCGCCGTATGAAGCATAAGACTCAGGTGTTTTATGCCACACAGAATGATCATGTTTGCACCCGTATCGAACATGTGAACCATGTGGCATCGGTGAGTTATTCCATTGCCAATTATTTGGGTTTAAACACTGAATTGACAGGTGCCATTGCTATAGGTCATGATTTGGGACATGCGCCTTTTGGCCATGTGGGTGAATATATTATTAGTGATATCTGCAAGGCTGAGTTGGGTAATACCTTTTGGCACGAACGCAACAGTTTGTTTTTTGTAGATAAACTGGAAACTTTGCCCAATTTGCATAATAAAGAGAATAACTTAAATCTTACCTATGCAGTTCGCGACGGTATCATTTCGCATTGTGGGGAAGTAAATGAAAATGCCATTTTTCCCAGAAATGAATACGTTGATCTGGAATCAATTCTTAAAGCAAACCAATATGCTCCATTCACCTGGGAGGCCTGCGTGGTAAAAATTGCCGATAAAATATCTTATCTGGGACGGGATATTGAAGATGCTCTAACTCTCAAAATCCTTGATAAGGAGCAACTCAGTGAACTTAGTGAGATAGTAGCTGAAATGAAAAAAGTAAAGGTATGGCAGATCAATAATACCATATTGATGAACGACTTTGTGCTAAATCTCTGCAAAATGAGTTCGCCTGAGAAGGGAATATTGTTTTCGGAAAAGTACCTGAAAATGATAAATTCGGTGAAAGCCTTTAACTATAAGCATATCTATAAACATAAACGATTACAGTATTTTGGCGATTTGGCCAAGCTTGTTATTAATTCATTGTATAAAGTACTTTCGGAAGCATACATGCCCCAGTCACAACTTAAGGAAGAACTTGATCGGCTCGAGAAGATATATCCTTCGCTGTTCGGAGCTTTTAAATATTGGCTTATGAAATACTCGGATATCGATCTGTCGGAACGTAAGCATACCAAATTTGGAAATGCCATTGTTTATGATATCGCCAATGAAAAGGATTACAAGCTTGCTATTCTACACTATATCTCTTCTATGACCGATCAGTTTGCTATGAAAATGTTTGGGGAATTGACCCGATTTTAGTGCAGTTTCTCCTTATGTAAATTAAATGATAATTTTGCCAAAATAAAATCCATTTTTCAGATGACTCCCAAACAAAAGAAACTGAATGAAATCATTGAGAAGTTTAAGACCAAGTCTGTTTTAAAGCAAGAGGTATATCAAAATACTCGTCAGGTATTTGCAGAATTGAAACAGGTGGCCATAGATTTTGTGACTGATGCTAAAAAAGAACTTAAACGGAATAAAATTTCTCAAATTAATATCGAGTTCAACGACAAGGGAGAGTTCGAAGCGGAATTGAAATTTGCAGGTGACGCTTTGGTGTTTATAATGCATACCAACGTTTTTCAGTTTCCCAGAGAGCATTCCATTATGAGAAATTCTTATGTAAAGGAGGATGAGAGCAGGGCATACTGTGGTGTTATTTATGTGTATAATTTTCTGGCCGATTCCTTAAAGTACAAACGTGAGAATGATATAGGCTATTTGGTAGCCAGAATATTTGTGAATAAAGAAAAGCATTTCGTTGTTGAAGGTAAACGGCAGATGAATTTCCTGAATAATACCTTCGTGCTCGAACCTATTGATTATCCTATTCTCAAAAAGATACTTGACACAGCCATTATGTATTCCATTGATTTTGATCTTTTATTGCAGCCTTACGAGATGCTAAAAGAGATCACCCTTTCTCAGTTAATAGAATACTCATCCGCCATGGGGCTGCAGACTGGAAAACGTTTGGGGTTCCGATTTCAGGCCGACCCGGGTGAGATGTTGTAATAGAAACATATTCGTGAAAAAAAATCTGAAAAAACTTGCAGGAATTAAAAAAGTAAGTATCTTTGCACCCTCAAAATTGAGGAAAAACCAAACGGTCCGTTCGTCTAGTCGGTTAGGACGCCAGGTTTTCATCCTGGAAATCAGGGGTTCGAGTCCCCTACGGACTGCAACTAATAGTAATAAAATGGCAAATCACAAATCATCTGAGAAAAGAATCAGACAAACAGAAACAAAAAGGTTACACAATCGTTACTTTGCTAAAACAATGCGCAATGCATTGAAAGAGTTCAGAGGTTTGAAAGAAAAAGCTAAAGCCGGTGAAGAACTTCCTAAATTGGTAAGTATGATTGATAAACTTAGCACCAAAGAAATTATTCATAAAAATAAGGCTGCTAATTTAAAATCTGGAGTTGTGAAGTTTTACAACGCCATGAAATAATATAAAGATATTATTCTAAGGCCCTTGCATTTGTGCAAGGGCTTTTTTATTGCCCTTTTGTAAAATTCTCCAAAAAATATTGTCTCAAATATTTTAGTATATCGGGAATTTTATTTTTATTTGCTCCTGAATTTATAAATTTTACCAAATGTCGGAGTTAAATATTATAAAGCAATGGGCTGAGGACGACCGTCCACGCGAAAAACTTATCAATAAAGGCAAATCTGCCTTAAGCGATGCCGAAT
>CAZNRQ010000069.1:8251-10474 GCA_964574845.1 uncultured Bacteroidales bacterium | reverse complement strand
TTCTGAAATAACATAGGCTACAGTTGCAAAAAATAAAGTGTTTTACAACAGGACTGTACATGGTTTATCCGAAAAGGGACTTTTTTATAAAAACTCTAACTCTTTTCACAGAAAAGGAGATTTTTAATAAAAACTCTGATTGTTTTCACTAAAAAGAAGTTATTCTACAAAAACTCTCATTGTTTTCACAAAAAAGTCACTGATCAGCCAGAAAAGTGGATTTTTTATAAAAACTCTGATTCTTTTCATTAAAAAGGAACTTTATTATGAAAACTTTGACTGTTTTCACAGAAAAGGAGATTTTCTATGAAATCTCTGATACTTTTTATAAAAAAGGGACTGTTTTTGTAAAACTGTGGATTTATTAATTTAACAGTGGATTATTGCCGAAAAATGACAAACAATTATGTAAACAGGGAGTGATTAACATAAACATCCCCATAAGAAGTTATTGGTGGAATTAATCACAATCATTGGCCCTCTGTAAGCAAGGCAGGGCCTAAAAACAATAAAAATGTGAATTTTCGCGAATCAAAGCTGATCTTACTCTGAAAACGGCCATCATGATTACAAACAGATGATTTCCACTATATGGGTCCAATCGCTTTTACCCTTGGCAGAAGATGAGGTACGTGCCCTAAAATAGTAAGTGGTTCCCTTGATTAAACCACTGACAGAACCCTTGGAGGTATGACTGAAGTCGGCTATTTTCCAACTATCTTCATTGTCAGGAGTGGTGGTATACATCCAAAGCACAGCAAAAAGACCCTCGGGCATCTTAATCATCAGGTTCAATGTGCCGGATACTTTAGTGTTCTTAACTTTCAACTCTTTTTTATCATACGGAAACCGCTTCTTGTAGGTAATGTTAAACGAATCGTAGAGAGCTTTGGCATGTTCCGGATCATCATTGGCCACCGTTTGTATCTGAGAGAGCAGGTAATTCATTTTGCTTTTCATTTTTATTTCGACCAAATCCCTGGCTTGAGCAGTTCCTTTGGTGCGCGAAAACGCAAGGCGAATTGCCTTTTTATAATCAGCAATAACTCCCAAAGCCTGGTTTATATAGTCAAAGTATTCCTCAAATCGGTCATCACCCAACATTTTGTTGCAAACATATTTATAATAAACAGCCTTGGCCGGTTTGGCATAAGGCTCTTTGAAACGGGCTGTAGGTGCTTTTACCACACCGGATTTTGATTTATTGCTCATAATCGCTGATTTTATAAGTTAAACAGTAACAAAAATACATTATTTGCCAAAAAAATTCAAATAATTTGCCAAAAAAATTCGTTCAGCTTATTTTTTATAGAGGGAATGGGTATATTTGTCAAGGAATCTTTTTGCAGGAAACTTTTAAATGGATACTGAAAATGAAAAATAAAATCAAGATCTGTGCAATCGCCATCATTGGCGCATTATTAATATCCAACGAAGGTTGTAAAAAGAAAGTTGTGGACCCTCCTCAGGCTGACTCAACCGTAACCGATATTGATGGCAATATCTATCATTATGCCACCATTGGTTCGCAGGTATGGATGCTTGAAAACCTGAAAACCACTCATTATCGCGATGGATCGCCCATACCCAATGTTACCGCCGATTCCGCTTGGTCGTATCTGACCACAGGTGCCTATTCTGATTATCAGAATAACCCTGCCAATTCGGCCGTGTATGGCCGTTTGTACAACGGGCATGCCGTATTCGACAGCCGTAATATTGCTCCTGTCGGTTGGCACGTTTCTACCGACGCCGAGTGGACCACTTTGATAAATTATTTGCAGGGAGATAGCGTGGCCGGAGGCAAATTAAAAGAAACCGGAACCACACATTGGCAAAGCCCTAATGCGGGAGCCACCAACGAATACGGTTTTGCGGCCCTGCCCGGGGGATATCGCAACACCACCTGGGCAGCCTTCGATAAGTGTGGCAAACAAGCCACATGGTTTACCACAACTGTGTCCACCAATTCTCCCGTACAGGTATGGTACAGAAGCATAGCTTACGATGAAGTTAGTGTGTTTCATAGCGATTTTGCATCCAGAACGGACGGATTCAGTGTTCGCTGTGTAAGGGATTAGGAATGGGTTCTGTTTTTCGGAATAAGTCTATGAAACAGTGGCAATGAGTATTATATTTAGTAGTGATGAAACAAGTGAATTAGTAAAGTTTAAAATCCAATCGAATTATCATGACAAAAAAAGATTTATTCCGCCTGATCAT
>CAZNRQ010000069.1:0-8151 GCA_964574845.1 uncultured Bacteroidales bacterium | reverse complement strand
TTTCAAAATTTCAACAACGTCAACATCATTAAGCTGGCCTCAATAGTCATAGGTGGAATTCTGTTGATTTATAACATTCCGGATTTTCTTTCCAACTGTTTCTTCACTTTTAAATCTTCTATAGGCGACAATCAATCTGACAGTCATATTGCCTTTGGCAACCTGAAAGAACACATAAGTCTGGTGACAAGCTTGTTGAACATAGTAATCGGATACTTCTTACTAACCAATTACAGTTTTATCAGCCGGATTTTGAAAGAGAAAAACAAAGGTGAAGGTCAGTAGGTTTCCGTTTTCTTCTTAACATGCTAAAATCCCACCATAAACGAAACATCATAGAAGCCGGCTGCGACGAAGCCGGACGAGGTTGTCTGGCGGGGCCGGTGTTTGCGGCGGCGGTTATTTTGCCAAAGAATTACAAGAATGCCATATTGAACGACTCCAAACAACTCAACGAGAAGCAACGCGATAAACTGCGGATAGAAATTGAGCAAGTGGCGCTGGCCTGGGCCGTGGCTCCTTTGGATAATAATGTGATAGATGAGATCAACATTTTGAATGCTTCCATCATGGCCATGCATCATGCCGTGGGAAAGCTGGGCACCACTCCTGCCCTGTTACTAATAGACGGCAACCGCTTTAAACCTTATGCCGGTATCCCGCATATTTGTTTTGTAAAAGGCGACGGCAAATACCTGTCCATAGCCGCAGCTTCCGTGCTGGCCAAAACCCACCGCGACGATTATATGCGGCAACTGCACGAAGAATATCCCCAATACAATTGGGCACAAAACAAAGGCTACCCCACCCGCGACCACCGCGACGCCATCATCCAATATGGAATAACACCCTACCATCGAAAAACATTCCGCCTGAATGAACAATTGAAAATACCGTTTTAGGAAATTCCAAAAAACAAATTACAAATAACAAATAAACTCCAATTTTATAAATTTCAATTTATCAAACCCTGGCTTCTCATGTTTGTGATTTTATTTTTTTTTGAATTTCGAATTTATTTGTCCGCTGCGGCGGATTTGTTTTTTGTCTTCTGTGATTTCTAACCTCCTATTCTGTTCATGCATTTTCCCATTCCTCCATTTATCCATATCCTTCCTCACTTCGGTCTTCCGACTTCTGTCTTCCAACTTCTTCAATTAACAAAAACCTGTTGATTTAAATCTGTAAAAATTTTACCACAGAATACAGTTTTGTAATACTTTTATACTGACTTAAATTTTATGCGAAACCCCTACCAACGGCAGACCAATACCAAAAAATACATCATTTATTCGGTGTCTGCGGTAGCTGCCATTATACTTTTGGTTTGGGGCTATACCATAGTGCGCCGGCTGAGCGACCCCATAGTTCCGGCCATCAATGCCATTCCTCCCAATGCCGTTTGCTTAGTCAAGATCAATTCGCCTCAGGGTTTTTGGGATCATATCAACGGCCGCAATGCCATCTGGAAAGAGCTTCAGTGTCTTCCGTTTTTCGATCAGTTGAATCAAAAAGTAGCCATGGCCGATTCACTGGCCAGCACCGACAAAAGCATCACCGACAACCTCCTGAGCAATCCCTTATATATAGCCTGGATACCTTACCGGGGATTCTATAAACCGCTTTATACCATTAATCTGCCCGGCCCTCACGACGAGCGTATGGTAAATGATTTTATTCGCAAACATACCTCGCCCGCCAGCACAGTCAACTGGTCCGAATTCCTCGATAGCCGGATATGCATCATCAAAACTCCGGGCAAACCTTCTTTTTGCTATACGGTTTATCAGGGTATATTCATAGCTGCCGAAGCGACAGCCATTGTCGAAAGCTCCCTCAGTGCGCTTATCACCGGCGTCAGCATCGACAATACGGATACTTATTCCAGGCTCAAATCCATGTCGGGCAAAAACGTTGATGCCAACATTTACCTCGACATGGCTTATGTCGACAATCTGTTTCAGCCTCTTTTTGTCAGAAACACTATGACAGAGATGAAATATGTTTCGCTGGCTGCCGACATGGCCGAACTTGACCTTACGGTAAAAAAAGACGAGCTGCTGCTCAATGGCTATGCCCTTTCGGACGATACGGTTCAGCTTCTGAATAAAGTATACCGTAAACAGAAGCCACAGCAGATCTCTCTCACAGCCGTCTGCCCCGACAACACGGCCATGATGTTCTTCTGGGGGCTGAGCGATTTCACTAAATATGTTTCGGATTACACGGATTTCCTGAAAACCAATTTTCATAAGCGCTCCTACAACGATATCTGTTCTTACTACGATACCGTATTTAACACGAACATAGAAGAAAAATTCTTTAACCAACTGACCACCGAAGCCGGATTTGTCATCACCGAAAATCCCAATACCGAAACACGCTATCGCAACTACGCAATTTTCAAAACCAAAGATATTTATGATTTTCTGGAGGGCATAGCCAATATTTCGGGCAATACCCATGAGAATGTTGCCGGCGGAAAAGATTCCTTTGCCATAAAAAGATTTTTGCCCGAAAGATTTTTCCGCAATTTCTTCGGTGAGTTGTTTGCCCCCCTCGATTCGGCCTGTTATATCCATATCGACAATTATGTGATCTTCGGCAGTTCGCCCACTTCGCTCGATCTTTTCCTTTCGGGATACCTATCGGGAAAGACCCTCGACAAAAATGAGAACTACAAAAGCTTTTCTGACAATGTTTCTGACGAAGCCAGTTTTTGTTTCTATGCCAACATTCGCAAAAGCTTCGGCCTGATGAATTCTTATTTGGCCGGCGATATTTCAGCTTCTTTATGGAAAAACGAAAGCAATCTGCGCAACTTCCAGGCAGTAGCCTTCCAGTTTGCTTCGGGCGGAAGCAAGTATTACATGAACGGATACCTCAAGCACAATTCCTTTTATATTGAAGAAAATCCTGCCATCTGGGAATTTAAGGCTGATACCACCATTGTCCGCAAAGCCAATATCATTACCGATCCGCTGGATCATACACAAAAAGTGATCTTCTTCGATGCTGCTGATAATATGTATCTGCTGAATCACAACGGCGAGCTCCTGTGGAAAAAACATTTGAACGAAACACCGATAGGTGAGATATTTGTGATGGATCAAAAACCCGGCAACAAAGCTTTACTGGTTTTCAATTCGAGGAACTACATTCATATGCTGGGGTTGAAAGACCCCAACTCAGGACAGAAACAGATCAAACTTCCTTTTGCTGCTACGGCGGGCCTCAGCCTTATCGATTACGACAATAACCACAACTATCGCATACTGGTTCCCTGCCTGAATCAAAAAATATACAACTATTCCCCCGACGGAAAACCCACAGCCGGATGGACCAATATCACTACCCTGGCAGTAGTATTAAAACCTTTGGAACATGCCCGCTTTGCTAAAAAGGATTTCCTGTTGGCCACTGACAAAAATGGCCGTGTTTATGTCATCGATCGCAGGGGATATGAAGTATTCAAAAACAAAAAGCCTTTCCTTCAGGCCAAAAATAGTCGCTTCTTTATCCATATCGACGGTAAAAAACAATACCTCCTCACCACCGAACGCAGTGGAAAACTAATTTTCATTTCTCCGAATGGAGCTGTGGATGTCGTCACTATGAACGCTTTCACCAATGATCATTATTTTGTTTACGGCGATTTTAATAACGACGGCCGTAACGATTTCATTTTTTTCGATCAGGGAAAGATATTTGTTTACAATCATAACAAGAAAAAAATATTCGAGAGTTTCAATAAATACGAACCGGGCGGCAAACCTTTTTATCTGCGATTGAGTGCTTCCAGATTCTATATTATTTACCCTGATAAAGAAGCAACACGTTTGATAGTGATGAACAATCAGGGTTTCATGGAAACCGATGCCTATACCATAGGGAATAGCGAAATTGAGATCAACAGTTTGCTCAGCAAAAAAATGAACAGCATCATAGTATCCGATAGCGCCAAACTGTTCAATTATATTATTGAGTAAGTACGGGTGTAAACAATCAAAAAATCGGCTCCTTTGTGTTATCCCATAAATAATTAGTATATTTGCTCTGAAAGAAATAAAATACGATAGCCTATGAAATCAACATTTACCAATCGATACATAACTATTCTGATGCTGCTCTTGCTTGCTTCAGGTATGAGCTCTTGTTATAAAGACCGCTTTGATGTGAATAAGATAGAGCAGGGTGGCACCTGGTCGCCCGATGTAGCTGTTCCATTGATCTATTCCAATTTGACCATGAAAGACATTCTGGATGATTACAATCATGACAACCTTTATGTAGAAGACGGTACAGGATTCCTTTATCTGGTTTATACAAAGAACATACTTTCGCAGAAGGCAGAAGATCTTTTGGCCATTCCCAATCAGAATCTCAACAGTTCTTTCAATTTCAGCGTTACCGGAGCCCTTCCTTTTGGAACTGACCTTACAGCCGCTCCCAATACCATCAATTATTCTTTCGCTATGCCCAACAACGCAGTGATAAACGAACTGGATGCCAAAGACGGCATGTTCAACTTCGTGGTTTATTCTTCCAATCTCAATCACAATGCTACCATCAATGTAAGTATTCCACAGGCTACCATGGGTGGAGTTCCTTTCAACCAAAATATTGAGTATACAGCGGGTTCATCTGTCTCTCCTCAATTCAGCCTCAACGGATATAAGATCTTATTCGACAATACCGGGGGTAACCAAAATCGCTTGTCTATAACCTATACGGTAACATTGCACGGCTCAGGGGGAGCAAACAATTCGCCTTATAATTTCAGTTTGGGAGAATATTTCCAGGACATCAAATTTTCGAAGATCCTTGGTGATTTCAAACAAATTCTGCTCGACATGCCCAACGACACAGTAAGTATTCGTATTTTTAATAAAACCATTGAAGGCAATGTCAATTTCGAAAACCCCATGGTTCATGTTTATGCTTACAACTCCTTTGGCATGCCATTGCAGCTTACTTTTAACAGTTTCTTTTCAACGGATGGTCCCGTCGGAACCAGTAATGTGGCATTAACCGGAACGGGAATTCCTTCACCATGGAATATCGGGGCTGCTTCGGGCTTGGGTCAGATTATGGAAACACACTTCGATCTGGATAAAACCAACAGTACCATCTGGGATGCCATTGCTACTTCTCCAAAAAAGTTTATTGCTGATATATCAGGTTTATCAAATCCCGGTGGTGGCATATCCAATAACTTTGCCCTCGACACCAGCCGGCTAAATGTTGATGCACAGGTTGAAATACCCTTATTTGGTAAGGCATGGAACTTCATACTGGGCGACACCATTGATCTTGAGTTTGGTCAGGATATGGATAAGGTAGAGTTCATGCTGTTTAAGATCAATACAACTAACGGCTTCCCTGTAGAAGCCATTCAACAGATGTATTTCCTCAACGATGCAGGTCATGCAATAGACTCATTGTTGGTTCCTGAGCAACAAACACTGGCGGCAGCTCCCTGCAACGGAGCTCCTGATTACAAAGTTACTCAATCGGTACAAAAACTGACAGAAAGCAGACTGGACCACAACCGTGTGGTTCCACTTAAAAACTGTAAAAAGATCTTTATACGAGCCAAACTTCTTACTTCTCAAAGTGGGACTGAATTGGTTAAATTCTATTCCGATTACTCACTTCTGGTGAGGATTGCTTTACGGGTGAAATTCGATGTAAATTATTAACCTTTTAAAGCACGAATCAGATGAAAAGAAAAACTTTTTCCTATATCACCCTTATCGTACTTTGCCTGGTTTCTATCAGAACTTTTGCTCAGGACGATATGACCATTTATTCCCTGAATTCGGTTCCACAGCAATATTATGACAATCCGGGTCTGATGCCGGTTACCAAATATCATATTGGCTGCATGCCGGTGCTTTTTATTCCTATTTTATCTTCTAATTATACCAGTGTTACCAATAGCGGCTTCCGATGGGACAACCTGATGCGTTACGATAAAGCCAAGGACTCACTTATCTTTGACTTTGAGAACACCATCAAAAAACTCTCGAAAAAGAATTACCTGACCTTAAACCAACAGATAGAATGGATTTCTTTTGGCTTTAAGATCAAACGCACCCAGTATGTCAATTTTTCCTTTACCGAAAAGTTCAAATTTCGTCTGACCTATCCAAAGGACTTGATATCCATGGCAGGATTAGGGAATTCGCAATTCATAGGATCGGAAGCCAACTTCGATGGCATCGGAATTGACATGACACATTACCGGGAATTTGCCATTGGATATACCAATCAGATTGACAATAAATGGACCGTTGGCGGAAGATTCAAACTGCTGTTCGGCTTGTCAAATATCTGGACCAAGTCAAGTGATGCTACTTTGGGTGTAGATGCTGATTATTATGATTTATCTGCAAATTCAAATGTCATTATTCACACGGCCGGACCTGAAAAAATTTACGATGTTATAGGAGATACAACAGGTTCAAAGAAATTTGAAATGGTAGATGTAAAGAACTATATGCTTAATTTCAGCAACCCAGGTTTTGGTTTTGATGTAGGCGCCAATTATAAGATTGACGATAAATGGTCGGTTTCTGCCAGCCTGATCGATTTCGGTTATATTTTCTGGAAACAGGGAACTCGTAAATATGCCTCAACCGACAAAAGTTTTACTTTCAGAGGCATTGAGATTAACGAATTGATTAGAAACGATACTGCCAAAATACAGGATATTCTGAGCAATCTCGTTGATTCCATTGGTAAAATATTTACCATTGAACAGGAGAACAAACTTTATGCAAGTCCCCTTAACCCCAAGATTTATATTAGCGGCAGCTATAATATTTCGAAAAAGGATCGGGCCACAGCCGTTTTCCGAGCCGACATTTATGAAAATACCATTCATCCGGCTTTCACATTAGCATACAACAGAACGTTTGGTAATATTCTCGATGTAGCCGTCAGCTATTCTTATATGAACCGCGATTTTCTGAATCTGGGTCTGGGATCTTCGGTAAGGTTTGGACCCTTCCAGATATTCCTGGCAACAGACAACCTGCTGGCAGCTATTATTCCATACCACACGAAAAATATTAATGTTCATTTTGGGTGTAATTATGTTTTCTACTATAAGCCTTCTTATCCGCTCATGAAAATGTAAGGATAATTTTTTAGAACTACCTGCAGCAAAATATTTTCCTAATTTTGTAAAAAATTTACCTTGAGAAAAACTCTTACATATTGCTTTTTCGTAGCATTGGTCTTTATTTTGACTTCTTGCAAGGTGAATTATTCATTTACCGGGGCCTCTATTCCGCCAGAAATAAAAACTTTTTCCGTTCATTATCTTAAAAACACTTCGGCATTGGTTAAGCCTTCCTTAAGTCAGCAGCTAACTGATGCATTGCGCGAAAGATTTACTTCTCAAACCAATCTTAACCAGGTGAACAGCGGAGGAGATTTTGATATCTCAGGTGAAATAACCGGATATGCTACGGCTCCTATCGCCATACAGGGAAATCAAACAGCAGCCATGAACCGGCTAACAGTTACAATAAACATACGTTTTGTTAACAAAAAAAACGAGAGCCAAAATTACGAAACCTCATTTTCGCGCTATGCAGATTACCCCAGTTCACAACCTTTGGCTTCTGTTGAGAGTACAATATTGGATGAAATAATAGGATATCTGGTGGATGACGTTTTCAATAAAACTGCCGTTAACTGGTAACATGCAACAATTATGAACAGGCCGGATTTCATCAGGTATATTGCCGAACCCTCGGAAATTAAGAATCTTAACCCTAATGATGTTAAAAGCATTCTTGACCAGTATCCATATTTTCAGACGGCCCATATGCTCTATTCGGCATACCTCAGCAGTTCTGATGATATCATGTTGTATGAGCAGTTGAAGACTTCGGCGGCTCATATAAATGACCGCTCGGTTTTGTACTGGTTGCTTAACGGACAAAAACAGCAGGCAGCAGAAGTGTTACCGCTCAGTGAATCTACTTTGGTTCAGGTAACGGAAACTTTAGAAGCAACGAATCTTCAGATAGCCGATCATCCCATTCCAGAGCCGGAGGCAATAGTTGAAACAGCACAAATTACTGAAGAAATATCGGAACCATCAGAGATTGTTTTGGAAGTTGACTCAATAATACC
>CAZNRQ010000068.1:0-10557 GCA_964574845.1 uncultured Bacteroidales bacterium | reverse complement strand
TTATATAAGTCAATAATGTACTTTGCAATATTTTCTGTTTCATTATCAAGATTGTATCGTTTAAGAATAATTTTGAATTCATTAATTAATTCATTTTCACAAATCTGAGAATTTTGCACAATAGTATTTAATGTGTCAAGCACATTATCGCAAAGTTTAAATTGTTTAGGTTTTGTGTCTGGTATGTCTTCGATTTTTGACAAACTTTTTAGTTTTCCAACTTCGGTTTCAAAAAAGTTTTTATCATATCTTTTGTAAAATGTTTCATTTAAACCAGTATAAATATTTTCAACTGTTGATGGGTTATTTTGATAAAGAAAAGTCAATATAAGAGACTGGATAAAATCATTTTTAAGGGAAGTAATATCTTTTCCCATTGAGATTGTATCAAATAATATCTTTGTATTAATATCAATGTCCAAACTTTCATCAGGAAACGCTGTCTTATTGAACTTATAAATTGTTTTTCTAATGGAACTATACTCCTCAGCTAATCCTGCTAATTCATGTGCATCAATTATTCTCAATGCTATTTGATACTTGATGTCTGCATCTTTGATTAATTTCTTTTTCTTTACTGGAGAAATTTTATACTTGATGTAAAAATCAAGAGTTTTAAGATAATTATAATTGTCAGCATTATCTTTTGATTTTTGAAGGTCATCCCCTAATTTTTTTTCAAATCCTTTTTCAATAATTGTAATTTGAATATTTCGTTTTAAAGTTTGACCCTCTTTTGAATAAATTAAGTCGATTCCGCCATCATAAGGGCCATCAGAAAGGTAAACCTCATTCGTCTCATAATATTCTTTAGCATAATTTAGGATAAGTTCATCAAAGTTTTCTTTTGATAATTTCTCAATCCAATTTTCGTACTCAACTGTAAATGTTGTATTCATTGTTTTTGTTTTTATAATGAGGCATAACGTTTCCGGGCTTGCTTGTCGGGCGGGTTTCAGACAAGCTTGTCCCGGAGGGACAATTTCTTTGTTTTAAGAGTTAGTATCTACGAAGCACGACCCGCCTGCAAACAAGCCTTGTGTTAGCCATAGTTATTTTAATAAATCCATACATTTCTCAAGTACTTTCCATGACCTTTTATAATTACGAGTGTAGCTGTAAAACAGGTCACGATTTAATGATAAAACATTTTCAATCATACCATATTCATATCTTGCAGCAAGAAGAATAGAATTCATTACTAATGTAACTTCTATGTCAGGATAGCGTGAATTAAGCTCTGTTAAACGCATAACGAGCATATTATATGTATTAACCTTGTGTGTGCGGTCATCTGATTCTTCCCATTCATGCCATATTGTGTCTGATTCTCTTATATAATTAAAAACATTAGGTGGCCAGTCAGCAGCACTAATTGGACGACCAATTAATGGTTGAAAAATTCTATCATGCAACCTCCTTAAATCTTCCATGTGATTTTGATACTTATTTTCATGTTCGTGAAAAATCTTAAACAGATTCTCAAAGTCTTGAATAAGCCTGTTTTCATAGAAGTGCAGATTCTCGATTATTGACCAAGTCTTATTGAAGGCTTTTAGTCTTATATTCTTTATTTTTTTTGGACGGATGCACTTAATTGGCTTTATTTTTTTATTGCGAACAAAAGCAAACCGAAGCCTATAATATAGTCCTGTAATATACATGCTCCAATTTTTATATCGAAAGAAATGATTAAATGCAGAAAATACTGTTGTGAAATCTTGTCTCAAGGCTGAGTCTGTATGTGACATACTAAAGAACTTCATTGGCCAATTCCCTTTATGGTCAATTGTAAGTGTCGGATAAAATTGTTTTATATATTTTTCCTTGTATTTACTTTGTCGGACAATTTCTTTCAGTATTAATCTGAAGGATTTACGTATACTTAAATTTTTCAGATAATTGTCAACTAATTTGATTACGTAATTAATCACGATTCCAGTAACAAATACTAGAAGAGTAGTCAAAATAGTTGCCGACACATTATTGTCAACGTGCAATGTGTCATTCATAAATTTAAGGATTCCCATTTCTTATACAATTATGGCTAACTTGTTTATTGCTGCCAGTCCACTTACAAATGCTTACAAACGATTATTGTCGTTTGTAAATATTTGTAAACGTTTCTCCCCACAAATATACAATTTTTCATAAACCATTTAATTTCTGATAAAAAAAAAACTCCCGCCCGTCATGTCCAACAGGGGGAGCTTTTTTTTCCGGACGGTCTTGTCTGCCTAACTAATAGAAATAGTTATAGCAGCCGACCACAATCCCGGGAGATCGGGATATTTGGAGTTGATCCATCTAACCCACAAATAAACCACCGTACAAACATACTCGTTGGGCAGTATCAGCTCGAAGCTGGCTTTGGTCGAAATAAAACGTGTGGCAACGGTTTCGGGATCAGGTATCACAAAATTGCCCGATGCATCCGACTTGGCTTTGCACCAGGCCACTTCCACACCTGTGGCACGGGCCGGACGACTGGCACGTTTGCTGTCGCTGCTGCTGCGGCACTCCATTTTCACAAATCCATGACCTATAGCCAAAGCATTGGCGTAACAATTTTCCTGTATACGCTTTTTGGGCCTGGTATGGGCCGGATTGGGATCCGAAATTTCGAGTATGATGCGATCGGCCACCGTAATGTTGGGACTCGCATTCATACGATTGAGCAAAGGACGAAAAAACACCCCAAATTCTTTCTTGGTACTTTTCATCATGGCTGTCGATTTCTGGGTTTTGGTATCCTTGTTTTTGTGGATGTCCCAAATACCGGGTTCGTCGGGGTCGCCGCTGATAAAAGATTTAACAAAAGCTTTGAGTGCGGCCAGTTCGGCTATACTCATACCCAATACTATACCCCGCGCTTCGGTAGCGCCGGGTTGAATGGTTTGTAGATAATCGTTCACCAACACTAAGTAGGTGATAAATAACAACTGTTTTTGCGGAATTCTTGATCTGCGCATGGCTTTAAATTTTAAAAATGAATAAATTAGTTAACTGGTATTTGTATAGAATTTAAAATTGATATGTTTTGTGGCGGGCTTGGGTTTTTACTTGCTGCTTTCGGCAAAATCAAATGAATGATGATTGTCTTAGCTTTTGGTTTTGGTATGCGGGTACGACTCATGACATTTATTTTTTAATTTTAGTAAATCACTTGTAAACTTTAGTAAATCGATTTTATACTTTAGAAACTCACTTTTATATTTTAGAAACTCACTTTTATAATTTAGAAACTCACTTTTATACTTTAGAAAATCGCTTTAATACTTTAGAAAATCACTTTAATACTTTAGAAACTCACTTTTATACTTTAGAATCTCAATATTACGGAGGTAAAAACGCTTAAAAAAAGAGGCGAAATCGATAGTAAAACACTGTCTTTCTGATGTTTTTATCGAAAACTGCTTTTTTGACAACCTTAATGCAACCGATGTAAGCCTCATACTTCGAAAAATTACCTTACAAAGTTAGCATGGCAGAAAGGCCTTGCGCATCATACTAAAGTATGATATGGCAAAAAAAATGAAAAAAAAATTCAGAGGGAGATAAATACCCGAATTACCAGCCGTTTAGAAGAAAAAACGTCTTGTTTGCGCAAACAAAAATGCGCCATACGGTCAATGGAAGATAAAATATCGGCCCGCATCATAGCAGAGTTCAGCCGAATTCTTAGCTCCGATCTTAGCTATAATATGGGTCCTATGGGTTTTGACCGTACTCACCTTAACTTCTGAAATCAGGGCCATCTCACATTCATTCTTGCCTTCCGTCATCAGCTTCAGAATCTTTAGTTCTGTCTGGGTGAGGCTCTCGAACCTATTGCGTTTATCGGCAGGCAAGACACTTCTGAGGCTCTCTTTCAGGTCGTCCAGGCTCAATGCAGCATTGTCGTGAAGCGTCCACACACTGATCACCTGAAAAGTATTTCCCATAGGATTGCTGTGATATATGGTACTGCAGCTTTGTATGCGCAACTGATTGCCATCGGCATCGGTCAGGCGGAAACACAGGCACATCTGTTCCTGAAGTTTTTTGGTTCTGAGCCCAGCCATTTGGTTCCAAACTCTGACAGATTCTTCCTCCGCAACAATCCTTTTGAGTTGGTGGGTATTGCCGTCGGCCAGCGAACCAATATCGTAGCCTGTCATCCTGGTAAAACCGCGGTTGGCAAACTGCAGCTTCACTGCAACATTGCCGCTTAAGTCGGTAATTTCCAAAAGCAACACAGCTACGGGCATACGGTTGATAAGGTTTATAAAATCCACCTGAAATCTTTTATCTCCGGTGGTCGACAATCGTCCCGCAGAGAAGGCTTCCTGATTTTTCATAACAATAAACTCATCTATAGTCTATCAACGAAATAAAAATATAAATTATTGTAAAAGGAGAATATTTTTTTACATAAAAGGCTGAACAGAAACTCCCCCCCTGCAAATTGCCACAGTTCTACGAACAATGCTCAACAATGTAACAATGAAACAATAAATAACAATTAATGACCATAAATGACAATACCTATTCCTCCGTGTATCTCCGTGCTTCTCTGTGCCTCTCTGTGTAATAGCTCTTCCTCTGCGTTCTTTGCGTGAAATATAGAAATAAAAGAAGACGCTGATATTCGCAGATTGTTTATGAAACGGTATGATTTTGATTTTATGATGTTTTTATGATTGGGGAATTTGGGAAAGGATTCTCTGTGAAACTCTGTGCTTCTCTGTGTTGCTCTGTGAAATAGCTCTTCCTTTGCGTGAAATATAGAAATAAAAGAAGACGCTGATATTCGCAGATTGCTTATGAAACGGTATGATTTTGATTTTATGATGTTTTTATGATTGGGAAAAAATCTTCGTGAAACTTGGCGTAGCCACCCTCCATAGGAGTCCTTCGGACCTATGGGGCTGTACTTCTCCGTGTATCTCCGTGCTTCTCTGTGTAGTCCGCCAGCTGGCGGATGTAATAGCTCTTCCTTTGCGTAAGTCTTTGCGGTCTTTGCGTGAAATATAGAAATAAAAGAAGACGCTGATATTCGCAGATTGCTTATGAAACGGTATGATTTTGATTTTATGATGTTTTTATGATAGTGGATAAAAGCAAGTAGGATTTCTTCGTATAACAGATCTTTTCTTGCACCCGGGGCTGGGTTTATAAAACAAAAATCAGGGTGTAAATTTCCTATCCTATATTTGACTAATTTTGTACCAAAAGCCGGATACTTCAAAACAAAGTAACCCTAAAAGCCTAATAGTCTAACATCCTAAATCCCTAAGGAAAATGAAAGTAATAGCCATCAACGGAAGTCCTAAAGCAGAAGGCAACACCTGGCATGCCCTGAATATCATAGGCAACGAACTGAAAGCGCAAGGCATAGAATTCGAAATATTGCATGTCGGGCACAAAGCCATACACGGTTGCACCGCCTGCGGACAATGTGCCATCAATAAAGACGAAAAATGCAGCCAGAAAAACGATATAGTGAACGAGAGCATTCAAAAGCTGAAAGAAGCCGATGGATTCATCATAGCTTCGCCTGTCTACTATTCGGGCATAGCCGGCACCATGAAGAGTTTCCTCGACAGGGTTTTCTATGTTTCGGGAGCCAACGGCAACCTCTTTCGCCATAAGGTGGCGGCAGCCATAACGGCGGTTCGCCGCACCGGCGGTTCTTCCACCTTCGACCAATTGAATCATTATCTCACCTATGGAGAGTTGATTTTGGCTACGGCCAACTATTGGAACGTTATACATGGCCGCACACCGGGCGAAGTATTGCAGGATCATGAAGGCTCACAAACCATGCGTGTGTTGGGCAGAAATATGGCCTGGCTGTTGAAAATGAAGGAAGCCAGTGCCGGGATTGTTTCACCTCCCGAAAAAGAGCAGAAGGTGATAACCAATTTTGTAAGGTGATGATGAAAAAACTTTTTCTTTGGGGAATTCTAATCGCTTGTTTGGGAAATTTGCAGGCACAAAGCCTGACATCGGACGATTTTCATAAACTCACCCCCTATCTGAAAGCCAGGGAATGGAAATCAGCCTTCGACCAATCATCCCATATGCTGAAAACCCATGCAAAGGACACCTCTGACTACCATGCCAAGATAGTCTACATCAATATTTTTTCAGCCGCTGCCATGGTAAGCGAAAGTCAAATGAGTTATGAGCGGCTTACTAAGGCTGTCATGAAGTTCGTGGGGCAGAAAATAATCATGGCTTATCATCAGATAACCTACGACACAACCAAGGTACTGGGGTTTACTTCTATTGAATCCAATGACACCATCAATCAGTCGTTCACGGCTGTTTGCAATGAAGCGGGAACCAACATTTATTGCTTCGAAATTTGCAGGTTTAAAGACAGAGTCAATCTTGCCGACTACAAGGAAGGCGATCTGGTTCAATGCGGCGGGCGTCTCGACATTTTGGAAACCAATCCCTGTAAATCGGATATCTGGATTCTGAGTATGACCCTTACCCAGGGATTTGTCAAAAAGGATGAATAATTCTCTTTGCTTTTGAATTAAAAGAAATCGTAATTTTGTATAACCACAACCATTCTTTAAGTCAACTTCTGCCCATACTGTGGGCTGACCTTATTATTACATTTTATAAATCAAAAAACTAATTAAAAAAATGAAAAAAACTACCTTACTTCTAACATGCATGCTGCTGGCCGGTTTACTTCAGGCCCAGGTAGCACGCAAAGACAAAGCCATCTTTAAAGAATACCAGCCCGGTTTCTATCTGAACAATATCATGAAAGGTATTGAAGATTATAACCAGGCCAAAGAAACTCCTAAAACCGACCGTCGGTTCAAGATCGATCTCACAGGCATGGACCTGCCAAACAACATCGACCTTTATAAAAAAGAATGGTATAACGAGCCGGTATCGCAAGGCAACACCGGCACCTGCTGGTGTTTTTCCACCACCTCTTATTTCGAATCAGAGATCTATCGTCTGACCAAACAAAAAGTAAAACTTTCGGAAATGTATACGGTTTATTGGGAGTATGTCGAAAAAGCCAGGGAATATGTCAGAACCAAAGGGACATCAGCATTTGCCGAAGGCTCCGAAGCCAATGCCGTTACCCGTATTTGGAACACTTATGGTGTGGTTCCTGAAGACAGCTATACCGGTTTACAAAAAGGACAGGTATATCATAACCACGAACAAATGTTCGACGAAATGAACAATTTCCTGAAATCGGTGAAAACCAGCAGCGCCTGGAACGAAGCCTATGTATTGGAAACCATCAAGAACATTATGAACTCCTACATGGGCACCCCTCCTACCAAAGTAATGGTCGACGGAAAAGAGATCACTCCCCAGGACTATCTGAAGAACGTGTTAAAGGTGAACGTCAATGATTATGTAGATGTAACCTCGCTAATGGAAAAACCCTATTACACACAGATAGAATACAACGTTCCCGACAACTGGTGGCATTCGGCTGAATATTATAATCTGCCTCTGGATGTTTATATGAAAGTGATCAAAGATGCCATCCGTAAAGGCTATACCATTGCTGTGGGTGGTGATGTATCAGAAGCAGGATTCGAAACCATGACTCAGGTGGCCATGATACCCACTTTTGATATTCCTTCAGAGTATATTGATGAAAACGCCCGTCAGTTCCGCTTCAGCAATCAAACTACTACCGACGATCATGGTTTGCATATAGTAGGTTATGTAGAAAAGAATGGCAAAGACTGGTATCTGGTGAAGGATTCAGGTTCAGGTTCGCGCAATGTGGGCAAAGGAAGCAAGAGCTTCGGCTTCTATTTCTTCCACGAAGACTACGTAAAACTGAAAATGATGGACTTCATGATCCACAAAGACATGCTCAAAGACTATATCCAGATGTTTAAGAAATAAATCATAAATTCGGGAACCATGAAAATTTTAAAGAAGATCATCATAATATTACTGATCCTGGTTGTTATAGTTTTGGTAATAGCAGCTTTATTGCCATCAAAAAGACACATTGAAGCATCTATCACCCTAAATACACCCGCAAGCTCCATTTATGAACAGGTGGTTAATTTCCGCAACTGGGATAAATGGATGCCTTTTAAAGAAGGAGACACAGCCATGAAAAGCACTTATGAAGGTGCACCCAAAGGTGTTGGGGCCATTATGAAATGGGAAAGCAAAACTCAGGGTAACGGAGTAATGACTATATTGGAAGCAATAAAAAACAAAAGCATTCGAACCAATATTGACTTCGAAGGTCAGGGCAGCTCTTTAAGTGAATGGAAATTTGAAGAAGACAGCAATAAAACTACCAAAGTGACCTGGTCGTTGGACATGGACCACCTTACATATCCGGTTGGCAGAATTATGGGATTGGTTATGCAGTCTGTGGTAACTAAGAGTTTTGAAAAGGGACTGGCAAATCTGAAAAAGGTGAGTGAGGAATATTTCAAAGCAGTATCGACCTATAAAACTACTGATATTCAAATTAAGAAAATCGACAAACAGTTTGCGATTGTTATTATGGACTCTTCCAAATGTGACGAAGTAGATATTATGATGGGAAAAGACTTTGACGCATTAGGACGTTTCATAGGTGAGAATAAAATAGAGATAACCGGCGCTCCTTTTGCCCGTGCTTATTTATGGGACGAAAAAGCCAACCGATATGTGGCTGAAATAGGTTTCCCGGTAAAAAACAAAGTACAAGATAAAGGAAATATCAGGAGTATAGAATTACCTGCCACAAAAGTTGTTTCGGCTATTCATAACGGTTCTTACGAAACCACAGGTTTCACACATATGGCCATTGACAAGTACATTAAAGACAATAAACTTGTTGTTATCGGTATTCCTATGGAAATATACCTTACGGATATGACGAAAGAGCCTGACATGACTAAATGGAAAACAGAAATCGTTTATCCTGTGAAATAACAGTGAAAATAAAAAAAAAGGTTGATCTTCCGGATCAACCTTTTTTTATGCCTATCTAAATCCAGGTTATTTGGATTTCTTTTTATAGCTCACATCTCGCCCGACAACTACCAAACCTTTACGTTTTCCTGATTCATCAAAAGTGGGTATCTTGGTGATCTGATAAGTAAGTGCCCCTCCCATATGCTGTGGTATCAGTTCTTCGTTTAACAATGGCTTTCTACTATTCCACGCTACTTCATCGCTTTCTTCACAAGTCATGAATACATCCTTAAAAAAAGAACTATAAAAAGCCAGTTCGGAATCCTTTTTGCCATGATAATCCACGCCCTCCAGATCAAACAATTTCAATCCTGCGTTATTGGCTTCGTGCCAACGCCCGCTACCATCTTTGAAACAGATAAAATCGGGCAAATTATTGATAAGTATTCTCATCCGCTCTTCGCTATCTTTCAATTGCTGAATGGCCTGATTTTTTTCGGTAATATCCAGGAAAGAGACTAATACCTGCGAAAGGTCATGTTCTTTACCGGGGACAACCACCAGTCGCAACAAAAGGTAATTTCTCATTCCTGCAAAATTGGTAACAGGAATTTCACTTTCGAATAAAGTGCTTCCGTTTGCTAAGGCAATGATCTCCTCTTTAAGCACCTGATATGACTCTTCCAGAAAATAATGCTGCAGGTTAAAATCCACCTGATCCTTCTTCATCAATTTAAAGAACCTAATGCTTTCGTCATTCACATCCACTACTTTGATAAGACTGACACAGTGCTTTACGGCTTCATGATTCTCATTAAAGTATTTTCTGAAATCAGTCACACCCTTACTTTTCAATTCATCAAAATATAGCTTTACGTGAGAGAAATCTTCTTCCCAAATAGGCATAGAAGCATTATTGAAAAGCGAACTAAACCTTTGCTCATTATCGCGCAACATCTCCTCCGAGTGCTTGCGTTCCGTAACATCAATAATAATCCCCTCAATAGCAACAACGTCTCCCTCATCGGAATATATCCCTGTGCCCTGCTCCCACACCCATTTTGTTTCCCCATTGGCGGTTGTGATCTCGTATTCGCCTATATAGATCTTTTTATCTTTTAAAACTTGTTGATAATCGTTCCACAGTTTTTCACGATGTTTAACAACCACTATGTCATTATAAGAAATAGTATTGTTATTTATCAGGTCGTTTTTATCATAACCAGTAAGATTGAAACAACCATCACTTATGAATTCCATGGTCCAGTTCTCATCATTTTTGCCTCTGTAGATCATGCCTGGAAAATTCGCAATAAGTGTCTGCAAAATAGCCTGATTTTCTCTTTGTTTAAGAATTTCCTCAAACTTTACCTGATCTGAAACATCATTATAAATAAAAACTAAGGCAAAAACCTGCTGCTTATCGTCAAGCACCGGATCAATGGTAAGTTCGTAATACTTGTCTAAAAAACAGAAATAAATGCTCTCTCTCTTCTTGGAAGCAAGAACGCTTTCGATCTGATGAATATGTTTTTGAGACAATCCTTTATACAAGAAATCCTGACAGGAATTGCCGACGGTATTTTGCTCAGTACTCCCTATCAAAAGAAGTAAATTCTTATTGAAATAAAAATCTTCCGATGTTTCGGAAGA
>CAZNRQ010000067.1:1685-10640 GCA_964574845.1 uncultured Bacteroidales bacterium | reverse complement strand
CCTGGTCGCAGATAGATGTGCAGTTGAAACGTCGTCACGATTTGATACCCAATCTGATCGAAACCGTAAAAGGTTACATGACACACGAACGCGGTACTTTTGAGGCCATCACACAGGCTCGTAGTAACGCTATGAATGCTACAACTATTTCTGATAAGGTTCAGGCAGAAGGCGTATTGGGTGGATTGATGGGAAAACTACAGGTAGCTGTGGAAGCTTATCCTGAACTGAAAGCCAACACAAATTTTCTGGCTTTACAGGAAGAGTTGACCTCAACCGAAAACAAAATATCATATTCACGTCAGGCTTACAACGATCAGGTGTTGTTCTATAACAACAAGAAACAGGTGTTCCCTTCGAATATGATAGCCGGAATGTTCAACTTCCAGGATGAAGTATTCTTCGAAATACAGGATCAGGCCGAAAAAGCTGTTCCCAAAGTTAGTTTTTCATAAGCAAAAACCATTAGAGTATGTGGGAACTCATTAAAGCCAATCAGCGCAAATCGGTCTTCCTGTTTGTCATAATGGGAATCGTACTGATTGCGCTTGGTTTTGTAATCGGGCTAAGTTTCGATCCCGGTGGTGATGGAACAGGAGCCATTTTCGGAATTATCGTAGCTTTGGCAGTATGGTTCATCATGTCGTTGGTGGCGGTCACAGCCGGAAGTTCTATCATGCTGGCCGCGAGCAATGCCAAGGAGGTCACAGCCGATGTACATCCTCAGTTGTTCAACGTGGTCGACGAAATGCGTATAGCCGCAGGCATGAACAAAATGCCCAAGGTTTATATCATCAATACCGATGCGCCCAATGCTTTTGCAACGGGTATGAGTCCTGACAAAGCAGCCGTGGCGGTAACAGCCGGGCTACTAGCCAAACTCAACCGCGACGAATTGCAGGGTGTCATTGCTCACGAGATGTCGCACGTAGTGAACCGCGATGTAAGGTTTATGACCATTGCCGGTGTGATGTTGGGAGCTATCGTCATCATTTCCGAGATATTCCTGCGCAGCTTGATGTTTGGCAGGGTAGGTGGAGGAAAGAAAAGCGGACAGGCACAACTCATCATCATGGTGATAGCTTTGGTGTTTGCTATTTTGGCTCCGATTTTGGCCCAGTTATTATACTTTTCTATTTCCCGTAAGCGTGAATACCTGGCTGATGCTTCCGCAGTGCGCCTGACCCGCTATCCCGAAGGTCTGGCCTCGGCTCTGGAAAAGATATCCGGCTCAAGCGTTGATATGCCTATGGCAAACAAGGTAACGGCCCCTATGTATATCTGCAATCCTTTGAAGAAAAAGGGAATGAAAATGTCGGATCTGAGCAGCACTCATCCCCCTATATCCGAACGCATCCGCATTCTTCGCGAAATGTCAGGCGGGGCAGGTTTGGTTAACTACCAGAATGCTTTCAATAAGATCACAGGTAAAAAGAGCATGATTCCTCAGGGCGAACTGAGCAAGAATGAAGTGGTGGGTCTGCGAACGGGAATCGCTTCCGAAGTAGCCGATAATAAATCAACTGCCCGCACCATGAACGATATCATGATGAAGGTCGACAATTACTCTTTTATTGATTGCTCTTGCGGAATGAAAATTAAGATTCCTGCCGATTTTACAGCCGATATGGCTTATTGTCCCCGTTGTGGAAAAGGACATCCCATCCTCAGATAAAAATAAAAGACACAAAAAAACCGCTAAGCAATTAGCGGTTTTTTTTATGTGTTATCCAATAATTAGTGGGTGGCCGGAGTATCCTGTTTTTTACAGCAGGCAGGAAGCTTTTCGTAAGCAGCTAAATTAGCTTTAGTGTCATCAGCATCATAACCCAGGTCGTTGAGTATTTTGCGGATCTTGTTCTCATCTGTTTTGGCAGGGTTGTAAACTACTGTCAGAACTTTGGTTTGCAGGTCAAGAGTCGTCTTTTTCACGCCGGTTTCATAAGCAAAGGCGCCTTCTATCCTGTCCTTACACATTCCGCACTGGGCTGAGGTTTGGATCTTGATCTCTTTGGTGTTCTTTTGCGAAAAACCACAAGCTGAAACCATCAATAAAACGGTCATCATCAGGCTAACGGTCAACAGATTTTTTGTTTTCATAGTTTTCATTTTATTTTGATTGTTAGATTAATTCAATTTCGAATCCCGTGTTGTCAACAATATCAATGATCTCGGAAGTCTTAATGTCGTCAGCCACCACCTTCAGTATTTTGTCAGGATTGTCAAGGTCAACTTCCCAGGATGCGATGCGCGATTCTTTATCAAGAAATGGTTTCACCCTCGAAAGACAACTATTGCAGTTGATGCTGGTCTTAAAAAGATAAGTGTTCATAGTTTCGGATGTTTAGTGAAGTCAGGCATATTATCAAAAAACCTGCCAAAACTTCGCGACATAATTTCTGTTCTCAATTCTTTTACAAAGTTAATTTAAAATTTATCTAAATAGTACTTTTCCACACAAATTAACCCGAATTTAACGGCTATTATTGCAAATAAACTAATTTTGCAACAATGAAATGGTTCAGTTGCATAATTGCCCTATACATTGCGTGTCTTTGTGCCTACCCTTGTCAAGACAATGGCGAGCATTCACATTTTTCCGTACAATCTGTTCATGTGGAAAAAACCTGCGATGGTCATCACGACAATAATTGCGGACACAAATGTTCTCCCTTTTGTTTCTGTAATTGCTGTCAGGTAAACACCGTGGTGTCTTTGCCATTGAACTTACAGGCCATTATAACCATTCCTTTTGTCCGTTTCACTTCCTATATAGAATCCAAAATTCCCGAAGTGGCCGTTGCTATCTGGCAGCCGCCAAAGATCTGATCCTTATTTCGAGGTTGTATTAATGTGTTAAGTTCCTAAACAGGTGCTGTAGGAATATTGCATTCCATAATCTACAACTTCCCCCTTTTTTCTGAGATTTTTATTTTGAATAATTTATTTACAGATTATGATAGAAAAAATTATAAACTTTTCGATCAACAATAAGATCATCATAGGCATCTTTGTCGTGGCACTGATCGTTTGGGGAGCCTTCTCCCTGAAGCAGTTGCCCATTGACGCTGTGCCCGATATTACCAACAATCAGGTGCAGATCATTTCGGTGGCACCTACTTTGGCAGCCAACGAAGTGGAACAGTATATTACGGCTCCTATAGAGGTTTCTGTAGCCAACATTCCCGACCAGGTGGAATTAAGATCCATTTCTAGACTGGGTTTGTCAGTGGTGACAGTAGTTTTTAAAGACAATGTGGACATGTACTGGGCGCGTCAGCAGATATCGGAAAAGCTGAAGGAGGCCGTGGAAATGATACCCGAAGGCGTCACCACCCCCGAGTTGGCTCCCATATCCACCGGCTTGAGCGAGATCTACCAATATGTGCTGCATGTAGAACCAGGCTACGAGAGCCGCTATAATGCCACAAAACTCCGCACCATTCAGGACTGGATAGTGAAACGTGAGTTGATTGGTACTCCCGGTGTGGCAGATGTGAACAGCTATGGAGGTTTCCTTCAGGAATATGAAGTGGCTGTGAACCCCGAACGGCTGAAGGCTATGAACATCACACTGAACGATATTTACACTGCCCTGAAAATGAATAACGAGAATACAGGCAGTGCTTATATAGATAAAAAACCCCAGGCCTACTTTATCAGGGGAATAGGGCAGGTGAGCAAACTGGAAGATATTGACTACATAGTGGTCAAAACCACCAAAGATGGTCTTCCTGTGCTTATTAGGGACGTTGCTAAAGTTCAGATAGGACATGCTCCCCGATATGGTGCCTTTATTGTCGATACCACAGGCGAAGCAGTAGGTGGAGTGGTGATGATGCTCAAAGGAAAGAACGCCTCTGAGGTCATAGACGGTGTGAAAGAACGAATCGCTATCATACAAAAATCCATGCCTGAAGGAATTAAAATTGATGCTTATTACGACCGCACCGAACTGGTGAACCGTGCTGTAGGAACCGTTTC
Source organism: uncultured Bacteroidales bacterium (assembly GCA_964574845.1). GTDB lineage: Bacteria > Bacteroidota > Bacteroidia > Bacteroidales > CAIWKO01 > CAIWKO01. Next base: position 6,656 of record CAZNRQ010000067.1, on the reverse strand, counting down.
GGAGAACCTTATTTTGGGAGGATTGATCGTTATCTTCGTGCTGGTGATCTTTCTGGGAAATCTTCGTGCCGGGCTGATCATAGCTTCTGTGATTCCCTTATCCATGCTCTTTGCTATTTCCCTAATGAACCTCTTTGGTGTATCGGGCAACCTCATGAGCCTCGGGGCAATTGACTTCGGACTTATTATAGATGGCGCCGTCATCATTGTGGAAAGCGTGGTGCACCGCATCACACAAAGTAAGACGCATCATGTGGGCGTAGCCAAACTTTCGGCCGAGCAAATGGACAATGAAGTACTGAGTTCTACCAGACGCATGATGAACTCTGCCACCTTCGGCCAGATCATCATTCTGATAGTGTATTTGCCCATTCTGGCTTTGGTTGGCATAGAAGGTAAAATGTTCCGCCCCATGGCCGAGACAGTAACCTTTGCCATACTGGGTGCCATGATACTCTCACTCACTTATGTTCCTGTGGCTTCAGCCTTGTTCCTCAGCCGTAAGACTTCCCATAAAAAGAATATCTCTGACCGATTGATGAGCATCTTGCAAAAAGCCCTCAATCCTCTGTTGAACTTTTCGTTGAAGCATAAGATATCTGTTGTGATTGCCTCTGTAGTGCTCTTTATTGGAAGTTTGTTCCTTTTCAATTCCCTTGGTGGTGAGTTTATTCCCCAGTTGGATGAAGGCGATCTGGCCGCAGGGGTTATGACACTGCAGGGAGGATCTCTTTCGAACACTATTGAACAGGTTGAAAAAGCCAATAAAATACTGATGACCAGGTTTCCTGAAGTGGAACATGCTGTTTGCAAGATAGGCACAGGCGAAATACCTACCGATCCCACCCCAATGGAAACAGGCGATTATATCATCGTAATGAAAGACAAAAAGGAATGGACCAGTGCCAAAACCCGTGACGAGATGATGGAAAAGATGCAGGAAGCCTTATCTGATTTGAAAGGCGTGGTATTCACCCTGCAACAGCCCATCCAGATGCGTTTCAACGAACTGATGACAGGGTCGAAACAGGATGTGGCCATTAAGATTTTCGGCGACAATCTCGATACCCTGGCTGCCATCGGTGATAAAATTGCCGCGCTCGTCAGCCCCATACCCGGCGTGGAAGAAATCAATGTGGAGAAGGTTACGGGATCCGGTCAGGTACAGGTGATCTACGACCGCAAGAAGCTGGCTCAATATGGCGTAAACGTTCAGGACATCAACTATCTTTTGAAAACGGCATTTGCCGGTAGTTCAGCGGGTGTGGTGTACGACGAAGAAAAACGCTTCGATCTGGTGGTTCGTTTTGATGAAGCTTACCGTAATGATATGGAGTTTATAAAAAGCCTTTCGGTACCCTTACCAAGTGGAAATCATATCACCCTCGATCAGTTGGCCTCGGTGGAAATCAAGACCGGAATTGCACAAGTTTCACGCGAAAGCACCAAACGTCGTATTTCGGTTGGGTTCAATGTGCGCAACCGCGATGTGCAATCCATCATCGAGCAGATCAGTCCCATGATAGATAAAAAGATCAAAAGACCTCCCGGCTATTATATCACTTATGGTGGGCAGTTCCAAAATCTCGTAGCAGCCAAGGAAAGATTGTCAATAGCCGTTCCCGTGGCTTTGCTGCTCATCTTTATCTTGCTGTTCTTTACTTTCCGTTCCTTAAAGCAAACCATGCTCATCTATTCAGCCGTTCCATTGGCCCTGATGGGCGGAGTGGTGGCTCTTTTTGTGAGGGATATGAATTTTAGTATATCAGCCGGTGTAGGTTTCATTGCCTTGTTTGGTGTTGCCGTGTTGAATGGAATTGTTCTGGTGGCAGAGTTCAACCGCCTCGAAAAAGAAGAGGGCATCACCGATATTTACGAACGGGTTCGCAAAGGCATTCATACCCGGCTTCGTCCCATTATCATTACGGCTGCGGTGGCATCTCTGGGATTTTTGCCCATGGCTATTTCTACCTCAGCAGGTGCTGAAGTTCAGAAACCCTTGGCTACTGTAGTAATTGGTGGATTGATCTCAGCCACCCTGCTTACCCTGATAATTTTACCGGTACTCTATATATTGTTTTCCGGAAAAAGAAGGAAAGAACAACCTGTAGTTCCGGTTACCGTGATACTTACCTTTGTTATTGGACTACTTTCTTTGTTCGGTTTGTCATCTCCTGCAAATGCCCAAAGCCAATTGCCTTCCTGCACCTTGCAACAAGCTATTGACAAGGCATTGGCCAACAATGGCAACATTCGCTCGGCGACTTTGCAGGTGGACTATCAAAAGAAACTTAAGACCGCCGCCTGGGAGTTTGATAAAACGAGTATTGATTATTCTTATGGACAGACCAATTCCATGTCTAAGGATAATGGCATCACCATTTCCCAGTCTTTCCCTTCGGTGTTCCAAAACATAGGCAAGGTGAAACTCGCCGGTGCCAATGTAAAGAATGCCAAATACGGCCTAACGCTTTCTAAGACGGAGATCATCAGTCAGGTGAAATCGGTGTATTATCAACTTGCTTACAGTCATTCCCGTCTGCAGTTGCTTTTGTACCACGATTCCATAAACGAGAATTTCCTTAGGTCGGCGGAACTCAAATCCCAGAAAGGCGAAAGTCCCCTTCTCGAAAAGGTGGCTGCACAAACCCATTGTGTGGAGATCCGAACGCTTATCAACCAGGTAAGATCCGACATTGCCATAGGCCAAGAACAACTTCAGGTGTTGACTGGCGAAAAGACCCCTGTCAAAATTTCCGATACCAATCTGTTCAAGATAGCCTTTACTTATGTTCCCGACAGTGCCGACATTTCGGCCAATCCATCTTTGGCCCTCATGAAGCAGCAGGTTGTGATCAGCCGCCGCGAGACCCTGGTGGAAAAACTGCAGCTGATGCCCGATGTCAGCATTGGTTATTTCAATCAGTCGAATAAGGAGCTGGACAATTCTTATCGGTTTACCGGGGTGCAGGCCGGCATTTCTGTGCCACTGCTCTTTGGTTCACAGGCAGCTAAGATTAGAGCATCAAGGATCAACGAGCAGATAGCGCAGACCAATCTGGAGTATTACCATACGGTGGTACATGGCGAACTGCAAACCCTCCTGCAGCAATATCTGCAGTCGCGCACCAACATCGATTATTATGAGAATACAGCCTTGCCTCAGGCGGCGCTCATCATTCAGCAATCAGGCAAAAGCTATATGGCCGGCGATATCGATTATTTCGAATACAGCCTCAATCTCGACAAGGCGTTGGAGATCAAATCGAATTATCTGCTCACGCTGAACGACTATAATCAGTCTGTCATTGCCATCGATAAGATATTAGGCAAAACCCGGTAATTTTTAAAACACATTATTATGAACTTTTTAAATAGAAATAAAATGAAATCAAAATTGTTTTTACTACTCATATTTCCGATTGTTTTCGCACTCGGTTGCGGCAATAAGAACAAATCAGCCGAAGAAAGCAGCGAACACGAAGTGCTGCCCGAGAATACGGTCGAAATGAACGACGCCCAGATCAAAACAGCAGGCATAGTCCTGGGCAATGTCGACCATCAGTTGCTCAGCACCGAACTCAAGGTCAACGGCCTCGTCAATGTAACTCCCCAAAACCTGGTGTCGGTTTCGGCCATCATGGGAGGCTATATCAAGAGTTTTGCGCTGGTTCAGGGTAGCCCCGTGGCCAAAGGACAAGTGATTGCCGTGCTCGAAAACCCCGACTTTATCGAACTGCAGCAAAACTATCTCGAAAGCAAAAGCAAGCTCGAGTTTGCCGAAACCGAATACAACCGGCAAAAAGAATTGTACAAGGAAAATGTAAACTCGGCCAAGACCTACCAACTCGCCATGTCCGAATACAAGAGTCTGCAATCGAAAGTCTATGCCTTGGAGCAAAAACTGAAACTCATTGGCATCAACGCCGGGGCACTTCAGTACGAAAAGATCTCGGGCAGCATAACCATTGTTTCGCCCATCTCCGGCTACGTAAAAACCGTCAATGTCAACACAGGCAAATACGTCACCCCTACAGATGTCATCGTCGAGATCATCAATACCCAAAACATGACCCTCGAACTAACGGTTTTCGAAAAAGACATCTCAAAGGTATCCATTGGCCAGCAGATCAGTTTCACCGTGCCCGATATCCCCGACAACGTGCAGCAGGCAAAAGTATATCAGGTGGGCAAGGCCATCAACGACGATAAAACCATAAAGGTGTATGCCACCATCGAGAATGCTAAAAACAACCTCCTGCCCGGCATGTTCGTCAATGCCACCATAAGCAAAACCAGGGATACCGCCACCGTGCTGCCCAACGAGGCCGTACTTTCCTTCGAGGATAAAAACTACATCTTTATCTTTTTCGAAACCAAAAAGGAAGGCGACAAAATAGTCACGCTCTACAAACTCATCGAAGTAGGCAAGGGCGTTTCGGCCGGTGGCTTCACCGAGGTCATACTGCCCTCTGGTTTCGATCAGCAGAAGAATCATATTGTGGTCCGCGGGGCCTACAACCTGCTTTCGGCCATGAAGAATGCAGGGGATATGGCTTGTTAGGACAATATGGTAATGATACAATTATACAATTATACAATTATGCAATGATGTAATTGTTAGATGGTGATTCATTTTAGATCCGTGGCAGGGCTTTAGGCTGTACTGCGGATTTTTTTCTTTTTGATATTATGAAGTTAGAAGCTATAGAAAATCAACATCGGTTTTTGCAGGGGTGTAACGATGTTTGGGTTGCAGTTTTAGTAAAGGTTTTAGGTGTATAACTAACAGTAATTTAGGTGTATATCGTTAGATTTGTGAGTGTGAATACTAGAAAAAAGTTATTTCTTTCAAGAAATGTTTCATCTCCTGAAGGAAATGTTTCATCTCTTGCAGGAAATGCACCATCTCCTGGAGGAAATGATTCAACTCTTCCAAGAAATGTTTCAGCTCTTGGAGGAAATGATTCA
>CAZNRQ010000067.1:0-1585 GCA_964574845.1 uncultured Bacteroidales bacterium | reverse complement strand
AGGAAATGATTCAACTCTTCCAAGAAATGTTTCAGCTCTTGGAGGAAATGATTCAGCTCTTCCAAGAAATGTTTCATCTCTTGCAGGAAATGTTTCATTTCTTACAAGAAATGTAACGTCTCTTGCAAGAAATGAATAAAAGTAAGGATACTTTAAAAAAAAGTAAAAGACGCCATGTTGGGAGTCGCAATTGGCTACAAAGAAAAATAATAATATAAATGAGTCAAACTACCGCCAGATATTCTATCAACTATCGTCTAACAGTAAAACCATTTTTAAACATCCTAATTATGAAGAAACTATATTTTGTTATGATTTTCCTATTGGCATTTTTTATGACCAATAAATCGAGTGCTCAGGTATTTACTTCGGGTTTCGAATCATGGACATTGGTAGCTCCCATCCAACCTACCGACTGGTTTGGAACCAAGACCGGCTTCTCAGTAGACAGCGCCACACAATATACCTCCGTACCCTATGCCGGGACTTACTCTTGCAAACTCGTCTGCCGTTCAGCCCAGGCAAAACGCTTGACTACACAACCGCTTTCCATAACCGCTACCGCTTACAATATCAGTTTTTGGGTAAAAGGCCACGGAAGCATTCGAACCGGTCTTTACACAGGTGGCTCGAACAATACCACAGCCTATAAATATGGTGCCTGGATTAACGTAAACTCAACATCCTGGGCACAGAAAACACAGACTATTGTTTCGGATACCATCTCTTCTTCTGCTGAATTTATTTTATCTGTCCGCAATTCATTGGCAGATTTGGAGGACATACAGGTGGATGATGTTCAAATAACAACAGGTAGTATTCAAACTGTTTCTATTCACGATATTCAATATGCAACTACATCGCCTTATGCATCAGCCTATAACGGACAGGTATTGATTACCGGGGGAATTGTAAGTGCAAAGTATTACAAAGGAATGTTTATTCAGGGAGGCTATGGACCCTGGAGTGGTCTTTATGTCTATGATTCCGCACATATAGCAGCTGCCGGCATAGCCGTGGGTGATTCTGTAACTTTGACAGGAACAGTTTCGGAAACACAAACCTATACGGAACTGAAAACTTTAACCAATGTAACCAAGGTTTCTTCTGGCAATCTACCTCATGCTGCCTTTCCGGTTACACTGGTCAATACTTATAACGAAGAACTGGAAGGGGTTCTGGTTTCAATGACCAATATGCCTTGTGTTGATGCGACCCTATCATCGACTCAGGGCGAATGGACTGTTTATAATGGAAGCGACTCAACTCACATAGGGGGTCTCCTGTATAAATTTACCACGGCTACGATAGGCTCACATTATAATATTAAAGGTGTGGTTTATTTAAGTAGCGGGGTGATGCGCGTTGAACCACGCCTTGCTGCTGATGTTGATATTAGTACGGTTGGTATATCCGAACAACCCTCGCAAACCATCAGTATCTATCCCAATCCCTTTTCATCTGTTCTTAACTTATGGAATCTGGAAGGAATGCAGCAGATTCGAATTACAGGTCTTTTGGGTGAAACGATAGCTACATATCCGGTTGAAGGAAATTCAATGAAGTTAAGCTTAGAAGGTATAGC
>CAZNRQ010000066.1:8598-10666 GCA_964574845.1 uncultured Bacteroidales bacterium | reverse complement strand
CAACATATTCTTTGCAGATTAAGGGGGGCTGCTGGGTGAGTTTTTTTTAAATAACACGGAAAAACCTAATGCCTATGGAGATTGATAAAGACATACTAAATAATACGGATGGATGCGAATCTGACTTTGGCTGTTTGACTGATGATAACCACAGATGTCTTACTTATCCTATTGATCCTGCCGGCGGGGGCGAGATACTTTTTATTAATTGTACCGACACAAGTTGCGAATACCACATAGCTTTTGGCGATGCCACGGTATGTAATTGTCCCACCCGCAGCGAAATATACCGAAAGTACAAAAAATAGGCACTTTATGACCCGAAATACCTTCCTGGATAGTTTAATATTTATCGCACTTTTCTTTATAGTGATGTTCTTCGCCGACATGGTATATACCAGCTATTTTGCCTGGCACCATTTATTGAGGGACGGGGCAATAGCCCTGGCCAGCGGCATATTGTTTTTTCTGATGACACGCAAAAGGAAGAGGAAGGATTGAGGAGGAAGGATGGAAGACAGAAGTCCGAAGACCGAAGAGAGGAGGAAATTACTTTGCGTCCTTTGCGAAAACCCTTAGCGTCCTTTGCGGTTAAAAAACGGTAAGATGGATAAATGGAATGATGGCTAAATGGTTAAATTGTTAAATGGTTGGCATGATGTGGCTGGTGGCTAAAATAATACTTTGTGAATCTTGGTGTCTTGGAGCCTTGGTGGCAATAAAAACCAACCATTAACTTAATTGACAAACAAAATGTTGCAATCGCCTTTAGATATGTCTACCTTTGAACTTGTATCTGAAATCGTTGTTTTATTAAAAATATAAAAATTATGAAAAAGATCTTTTTAACACTCACACTTGCAGGCCTTCTGCTGTCGGGATTTGCACAAGACAGTCTGCGCACCAAACCCCGCAACAACGAATTTGGTATTGACGCCACAGGATTTATAAAACAGTTCATTAGCTTAAGTATTTCTGAGTATCCGCAGTATTATTCACCTACCTACTACCTTACCTATCGACGTCATTTCAAACCAGGTAATATAAGATTTGCTATAGGGGGCAATTATTCCAGTCGCGATTTAAGTCCAGCCTTTGCTGGTGACACCAACAAGTATCGCGCTAAATCAAGCGGATTGGATACCCGTGTCGGTTGGGAGTTTTACAATAATTTGGGAAAGCGCTGGCAGGTCTACTATGGAATCGATTTCACAGTGAGTTATTCCTACTCAAAAAATGATGCACCCTATTGGAATGGCGGTTATGCCAATGGATCAGAATCGAGAATCCAAACCTACGGATTATCTCCACTGCTCGGATTTAAGTTTAAAATCCTCAAACGCTTAAGCATTTCTACCGAAGCAAGTTTCATCATTTATATGCAGCAAACCGAAAACAGGCGCTACTATATTCCTGTGGCAAGTGGTTATCCTCCGATTCCCGATCAGGTATCGCCCCTAACCAAAAATCTATCTACGAGCTTCACCCAACCGGTTTCAGTTTTTATTGCCTTCGATTTTTAAACGGAATGAAAAACGTTCTGTGGAATCAGCGTTGATTTGCCATGTTCAGATTATTAGGGAATAGGATTACAAGAAAAATGGCTTTATTGCTAAATTGCCAGTTGCCATGAAGTGGCTTTTGATTTGGTTCTTGGGCCTTATAACTGCTCCTCCTCCTTATCATACCACGAGGCGTACATCATGTAATTCTTCGAAATGCGGTTCACCTGTCCTTCGAGCAGGGATTTGTCAATGCTCTTGATCTTTTTGGCGGGCATACCAGCATACACGCTGCCTTCTTCTACCACAGTATTTTCCGTAACCACGGCTCCGGCACCTATAATGCAGTTGCTTTCTATCACGGCCCCGTCCATGATAACAGCTCTCATACCTACCAACACATTGTCGTGAATGGTGCAGCCATGTATGATGGCCCCGTGAGCCACGGAAACATTGTTGCCAATGTTTACGGGGGCTTTCTGGTAGGTGCAGTGCACTATGGCACCATCCTGAATGTTCACATTGTTGCCCATGCGAATGGTATGTACGTCGCCACGCACCACCGC
>CAZNRQ010000066.1:7374-8498 GCA_964574845.1 uncultured Bacteroidales bacterium | reverse complement strand
AGTATGGACCTGTTGTAAAGTTCTTCTGTTTCACTATACAGAATCTCCAGGCGGTCCATGGCGCGTTTCAGGCGGAGGTTCGAACGAACTATGCCTACATAATTGCTCATGATCTCGCGCAATTCTTTGGTGGTTTGGGTGATGAGGATCATTTCCTCGTTCAGTACGGTGCCTTCGGCATCCCATTCCGGTATTTGGGTATTGATGCTAATGCCCTTTACTTTATCCATGGCATCCAAAGCCGCCCTGTGTGAAAATACTACCGACTCCAGCAAGGAGTTTGATGCAAGACGGTTGGCGCCGTGCAAGCCTGAGCAGGCACATTCGCCCGTAGCATAAAGGTTGTGAATAGAGCTTCGTCCGAACTCATCTATTTTGATACCACCGCAAATGTAATGAGCCGCAGGTACCACGGGTATCATTTCTTTGGTGATATCTATGCCTATGCTCAGGCATTTGGCATAAATGGTGGGGAAGTGTCGTATCAGTTCGTTCTTGTCCAGGTGGCGGCAATCGAGGCAGACATGCTCGTCGCCACTGAGTTTCATTTCGGTATCAATGGCGCGTGCTACAATATCGCGGGGAGCCAGGCTCAGCCGTTTATCGTATTTCTGCATGAACTCATTGCCCTTAATGGTCTTCAATATGCCTCCGAATCCGCGCAGCGCCTCAGTGATCAGAAAAGATGGCCTCTCTTTGGGATTGTATAGGGCCGTAGGGTGAAACTGCACGAATTCCATATGTTCTACCTTGCCTTTGGCACGATACACCATGGCAATGCCGTCACCTGTAGCCACTTCGGGATTGGTGGTGTTGCTGTATACATTGCCTATGCCACCGCTGGCGATGAGGGTAACTTTCGAAAGAATGGTATCAATTCGGTCTTCTTCGGGATTCAGCACATAGGCGCCGTAGCAGGTGATATCAGGAGTGCGTTTGTTCACTTCCACACCATGATGATGCTGGGTGATGATGTCCACCGCAAAGTGGTTTTCCAGAATCTCAATGTTCTTATGACTTTTCACCTGTTTGATCAGCGCCTTTTCTATTTCGGCCCCGGTCTGGTCTTTGCTGTGCAACACACGGTATTCGGAGTGTCCGCCTTCTTTGGCCAGATCGTATTT
>CAZNRQ010000066.1:0-7274 GCA_964574845.1 uncultured Bacteroidales bacterium | reverse complement strand
ATGCCCGAACCAATAACCAAAAAATCAACCTGTTTTATCATGGCTATAGGTTTCAACCCAGAAGGTCGTCAAACTCTTTCAGGCTGGTGAGTCCGGTAGTCAGAGGATTTTCCAGATATTCTTTCACCTTTACCACAAAACCCACCGATTCTTTTCCGTCAATCAGTCTATGATCGTAGGATAAGGCAATGAACATCATGGGCAATATCACAACGGCACCGTTCACCACCATGGCCCGGTCGCTGATCTTATGCATACCCAGAATGGCCGATTGGGGAGGATTGATGATAGGAGTAGACATCATGGAGCCGAAAACGCCTCCGTTGGTAATGGTAAAAGTGCCTATGGAAAGGTCGTCCATGGTAATACGGTTTTTGGCTGCTTTGGCGCCCAGTTCCTTGATATGAAGTTCTATTTGCGGAACCTTCATTTCGTGAACACTGCGTACTATGGGTGTGAGCAATCCCTTGGGGCTGCTGACGGCAATATTGATGTCCACAAATTCGTGTTGTACTATATCCGTTCCGTCTATCATGGCATTGATCACGGGGAAATCCTTCATAGCCATGGCACAGGCTTTGGCAAAAAAGGATACCAACCCCAGAGAGAAACCGAATTTCTGTTTGAAAGCCTCGTTATACTTGCCTTTGATCTGCATGATCTCTTTCATGTTCACCTCGTTGAAGGTGGTGAGCATAGCTGTATTCTGCCTGACTGACACCAGCCTTTCGGCCAGTTTCTGACGCAAGGGCGACATTTTGGTACGTATCACTCCCGGTCTGTCGGTAGTTTGATTCTGAGCATCGTTTCCGGCAAGGAAATCCAAAACGTTTTTGCGAAGAATGCGGCCGGCATTGAATTTCTTCGATATCTCTGCCGAATCCAGATGCTTTTCCGCAATGATATTTTTCGCCAATGGAGAAATGTGAACCTTTTTCGCGGGTTCAGAAACTATGGGAGCAGGAGTATTTACTTCTGTCTTCGCTACCGGGGCCGACTCTGTCAGTGGTTTGGCGGCACCTGCCTCAATGCTTCCTATCACCTGACCTACATTCACAGTATCGCCTTCCTGACACACTATGGTCAGTATGCCTGATTCAGGGGCGCTGATGGCCAGCGTAGCCTTATCAGATTCTATCTCGGCTATTTCTGCATTTCTTTCCACATATTGCCCGTTGGCAACCAACCAGGAGGCTATCTGAACCTGGGTAATGGATTCTCCGGGGCTGGGAACTTTTATTTCTATGGTCATACCTTGCTATTTTAAATCCAATGAACACTTCATATCACATTCTCTGTCCTTGTTCTCGCAATGACATTCGCCAAAGGCTTTTTCAATGATCTTCTTCTGACTGTATTTATGCGTCTGGCTCGAACCCGTAGCCGGGCTTCCGCTTTCGTGTCGTGCAATGATTAGGGGGTTGAGATATCCCAGTCTTTTACGGATAAAAGGCGCTGCCCCCATATTGGTAGGCTCTTCCTGTACCCAGTAAAACTCTTTGGCGTTGGGATAAGAGGCAATAATCTGCTGTATCTGTTTCAAAGGGAAGGGATACAGTTGCTCCACCCTGATGAGGGCTATATCCTTGCGATTTCTGTTTTTCTTCTCTTCCGCAAGTTCGTAATAGATCTTTCCGGTGCAGAACAAGAGTCGTGTAACGGCAGCCTTATCGCTGATGTTGTCATTGATAACCTCCTGGAATCTTCCCTCCGTAAATTCACTGACCGGCGATACACATTCAGGATGCCTCAGCAAACTCTTGGGAGTAAAAACAAACAGTGGTTTTCTGAAATCCCTGAGGACCTGTCTTCTCAATAAGTGGAAGAAATTAGCCGGAGTGGTACAGTTGGCAATCTGAATATTATTATCGGCACACATGGTCAGGAATCTCTCCATTCTCGCACTCGAATGTTCCGGGCCTTGTCCTTCGTAACCGTGAGGCAGTAATACCACCAGTCCGTTAAATACATTCCATTTCTCTTCGGCGCTTACTATAAATTGGTCGATGATGATCTGTGCCCCATTGAAGAAATCCCCGAACTGGGCTTCCCAAAGGCTCAGGGCATGAGGCGATGCCAGAGCATAACCGTATTCGAATCCCAGCACACCGTATTCCGACAATAAGGAATTATGAATGCTGAATGGCGCCTGGCTGGCACTGATATTTTTGAGTGGCGAAAATTCTTCCTCCGAATCTTCTACCGTAAGCACAGCATGACGATGGGAGAAGGTTCCCCTCTTCACATCTTGTCCGCTCAGGCGCACCGGTATGCCCTGATGCAGCAAAGTGCCGTAAGCCAGCAATTCACCCATGGCCCAATCCAGTTTGTCAGTAACCAGAAGCATGTTCTCTCTGTCCGATTGCAGCTTGGTGACCTTGCGGAAAAATGCTTTGTCAGCCGGCAGTGTGGTAAGCTTTTTTCCTATCGCTAACAGGGTTTCCTTATCTACAGCTGTTTTAACAGATGATTCAAAGGCATTATGATCCGCCTTTTTAATGTCCTGCCATATATCGCTCAAAAAGGGTTTGATGCTGGCATTGGTCATTTGTTTGGCGAGGGCCAGTTCCGTTTCAAGAGTCTCGAACAATTGCTTTTCGTAGACTGTTACGTCTTCGGATGTGATGATTCCTTCGTTCAGCAATTTGTTGCTGTAAATCTTCAGGGGGTCAGGGTGCTTTTCAATGATCTTGTAGAGCAGGGGTTGGGTAAAACGCGGTTCATCGCTTTCGTTGTGTCCGTATTTTCGGTAGCCCAGGAGGTCGATAAATACATCCTTATGGAATTGCTCACGGTATTCCATGGCCAGCAGTATGGCGTATACCACTGCTTCCAGGTCATCGGCATTCACGTGGAAAATGGGCGACTGAACGATCTTGGCTATGTCTGTACAATAAATGCTCGAACGGGCATCCAGATAATTGGTCGTAAAACCTATCTGGTTGTTCACCACCAAATGTATGGTACCTCCTGTCTTGTAACCGGCCAGTTCCGACATCTGTATCACCTCGTAAACAATTCCCTGACCGGCAATAGAAGCATCGCCGTGTATCAGAATGGGTACGATGTTGTTTAGAGAGTCGTTATCGTATAAGTGGTTCTTGGCTCTAACCAGTCCCTCCACCACCGGGCCTACAGCTTCCAGATGCGATGGATTGGGGCAAAGTGTAAGGCGAATGTTATTCCCATTGAGGCTGGTATAGTCCGAAGAATAGCCCAGATGGTATTTTACGTCGCCTAACAAAGTTTCCTCATCAAAAGGCTTTCCTTCGAATTCGGCAAAGATCTCGTTGGTGGATTTGTGCATGATATTGGCCAGCACATTGAGCCTGCCGCGATGAGGCATGCCAATGACGAACTCTTTATAGTTGAGTTCTGCCCCCTTGTTTATCACCGCCTTTAAGGCCGGGATGAGGGATTCGGCTCCTTCCAACGAGAAACTCTTTTGTCCGGGGAACTTGGTATGAATGAACTTCTCGAAGTTCACTGCCTGTGCTATCTTTTGCAGCAGCACTATCTTTTCTTCTTTGGTGAAAGAAGGGGTGTTCTTACAACCCTCCATTTTCTGCTTCAGCCAGTTGACGATTTCGGGCTTGCGGATGTACATGTATTCCACACCGAACGACTGGCAGTAGGTCTGCTGCAGGGTGCTGATGATATCCGAAAGTTTGGCTTTGCCAATGCCTATCTCATTCCCGGCAAAGAAACTCTGCTCCAGATGAGACGCATTCAGGTTAAAATTCTCTGGATCCAGAGTAGGGGAATATAACCGGCGGTGACGAACCGGGTTGGTCTTAGTGAAATAATGTCCGCGTTCGCGGTATCCGTTGATCAGGTTCACCACATTGAATTCGTCGGACATGACCGAACCCGACAAACCGTTGGGACCCACTTCTTGTTTGGGATCGGAATGCGCCAGTTCGAAACCCTTGAAAAAGTACTTCCAACTGGGGTCTACCCCCTCGGGGTCGGCCTTATATTGTTGGTACAGTTCGTCAATCAGTGTGAGGTCGATATGATTAAGATCAGAAAGGTTATCCATGCAATCTTTAGTAAATGAGGTGCAAAATTACGATTTTTGAATATAATAAAGGGCACAAAAAAAACCCTTCCTGTTGGGGGAAGGGTTTTTCAGGTAAAATGGTAATGATTATTCCGGGTGAATTGCTTCTACCGGACATACATCAGCACATGCGCCGCAATCGGTACATACGTCAGCACTGATTACATAGATATCACCTTCAGCGATAGCTTCAACGGGACATTCATCGATACATGTTCCACATGCTGTGCAATCATCAGTAATTTTATAAGCCATAATAATTTTTATTTTTGGTTAATACGGGTGCAAATATAAAGGGATTAATTTAAATGGAATAGAAAATATTGAAAAATAATTTTTTAACCTTTTAGCCTTACACGCAATCCTTTGGTTTTTTAATTTTTCCGTCTTCATTCTGAAAAAGCATTCGTACCTTTGTATTCTAATTTAAAAACTAATAATCATGGCTGACGAAACTAAAGACAACAAACCTCAAAATGAAAAACCTGCCGAAGCTCCTGTTAAAACAGGTTGCGGATGCGGATGTGGCACAAAAAAATAACCATTATTATCTGCCGATTTTATACAAGAGCCGAAACTGTTTTCGGCTTTTTTGTTTTATAAAGTTTCAAATCAGCACGAAGTGAGTATTTTTGCAGTATGAACATCATTGGTATCACAGGTACGCTCGGGGCGGGAAAAGGCACCATAGTCGATTATCTTGTTAAGAACAAGGGGTTTGCTCACTATTCCGTGCGTGCTTATCTGATAGACGAGATTGAATTGAGGGGAATGCCTGTGAACCGCGACAGCATGGTGAGCGTGGCCAACGAACTCAGGGCAGCCCATGGCTCGTCCTATATCATCGAGGAACTCTACAAGATCGCCCGGCAACACCAGCAGAACTGCGTGATCGAAAGCATACGTACCCCGGGTGAAGCCGAATCCTTGTCGCACAAAGGCAACTTCTGCCTGATAGCCGTGGATGCCGACCCCGAAATACGCTACCAGCGTATCAGCCTGAGGGCTTCCGAGACCGATCATATCTCCTACAAAACCTTTCTCGAAAACGAGAAAAGAGAATTTACTTCGGACGACCCCAACAAACAGAACCTGAAGAAATGCATAGAGATGGCCGCTTATGTCGTTTTTAACAATGCCCAACGCGAAGACCTCTACCTTCAGGTGGAAGAAATATTAAACCATATCGAAAAGTAAGATGATGGAAGAAACAACAGAACCCAAATATCGGCGCCCCAGCTGGGACGATTATTTCATGGGCGTGGCCGACACCGTTTCGCAACGCGCCACCTGCGACCGTGGCCGAAGTGGCTGTGTGATTGTCAGAGACAAACAGATTCTGGTGACAGGCTATGTAGGCTCGCCCATGGGACTGCCTCATTGCGACGAAGTTGGTCATTTGTTCAAACAAGTGACCCACGAAGACGGCCGCACTACCAATCATTGTATGCGTACTGTGCATGCCGAGCAGAATGCCATTTGCCAGGCCGCACGCCGGGGCATTTCGCTCGACAAAGCGACCCTCTATTGCCGCATGACTCCCTGCCGCACCTGTGCTATGCTCATCATCAACTGCGGTATCGTAAGGGTGGTGTGCGAAAAAAAATATCATGCCGGAGCCGAATCGGAAGAGATGTTCCGCATAGCCGGCGTAGAGCTCAAATACATGAGCGAAGATCTGATGAATTACAGCAATCAATAAAAAAATTATGATGGATAAAGGATGGAAACCTATGCCGGTGATCTTAAAGATCATCTGGATTTTACTAATTGTTGAGACATTTTTTGCCGTACTTACCGTCGCTTCTATCTATGGCAGCGGCTTCGAGTTTATGGGATTCTCACTGGCAGGCATGGTTGCCCTTGATGTGTTCTTTGTTGCGAAAATAGCCTTGCCTATAGTGCTGATCATAGGTATGCATCAGCGCTACGGATGGATATGGATTGTGGCCCTTGCCTATTACCTTTTGTTTGCTGTGAACGGATTTGCTTCCATCACCAATATTGGTGAGTTACAAAACAAGATACTGGAACAAATGCCCGAGATACCCGAAGGCATCACCGAAGAGATGTATTTACAGATCATTCATTGGACGCTGATCACCTCTCTGGTCATGGGTTCTCTGTTCAACATAGCCGTGATGATACTGATCTTTATTAAAAGAAAGTACTTTATCGTGGTACGACATGCAGAACCACCCTCAGAAACTGAATTGCCTGAATAGTTGAACACAAAAAGGGTTAAATTCCAAATAGTAAATAACAAAACTCAAATAATCTCCAAAAAACCAAATTCAAAATCTCAAACAAAGGATAACCCCGTTTGTAATTTTGGTAATTAAGAATTGTAATTTATTTGAAAATTGTCTTTTGTCTTTTGAATTTTGGTGATTAGCTATTTACCGTCTTAATTCAAAATTCTTCCCCAGATATACCTTTCTCACCTGTTCGTCGTTGGCGAGTTCTTCAGCACTGCCGGCCTTGAGTATAGCGCCTTCGAACAGCAGGTAGGCGCGGTCGGTGATGGATAGGGTTTCGTGAACGTTGTGGTCGGTGATGAGAACACCTATGTTCTTTGTCTTCAGCTTGGAGACAATGCTTTGGATGTCTTCCACGGCAATGGGGTCCACTCCTGCAAAAGGTTCATCCAGCAGAATGAAGTGAGGGTTCACAGCCAGTGCCCGGGCAATTTCCGTACGGCGGCGTTCGCCTCCCGATAAGGTATTCCCCATTCCTTTGCGCACATGCTGCAATCCGAATTCCTCCAGAAGCATCTCCAGCCTTTCTTTTTGTTCCAATTTATTGAGTCCGGTAAATTCCAGAACGGCCCTGATATTGTCTTCCACGCTCATGCGCCTGAACACCGAAGCTTCCTGTGGCAGGTAGCCTATACCTTTTTGGGCACGACGATACATGGGTTCGCGGGTGATGTCCTGGTCATCCAGATACACCATACCTTCGTTGGGTTTGATCAGGCCTACTATCATGTAGAAGGAAGTGGTCTTTCCGGCACCGTTGGGGCCCAGCAGACCTACTATCTCGCCTTGCTTCACCTGCAGCGAAACATCGTTCACCACCGTTCGGGTGCGGTATTTTTTCACAAGGTTTTCGGCCCGCAATATCATACTTTTGATAGGTTCCATGCCAACAAAATTAATTTAAAAATTAAACTCCAGCGAAAACATCAGCATAAATTTGCGGATGTTAGGAT
>CAZNRQ010000065.1:0-10793 GCA_964574845.1 uncultured Bacteroidales bacterium | reverse complement strand
GCAGCGGCAAGGTGTCCACATAAGTAGATTTCAGTTTGGTCAGTGAGCGGTAGTCCAGTATCTTTTCGATGATGGGATGCTTGTTGATCATTTTCATCAGCACATCTTCGGCGGTCGAAAGCTGTTTGGTAGCCGTTTTCTTGGGATTGTCGATGATCTTCAGATGGCCGTAAAGAACGTCCCCCAGTTGCTTGGGCGAAGAAATGTTGAAATGCAGTCCGGCCAACTGGTAAATTTCTTCCTCCACCTGTTGCACTTCGGTCAGCAGTTGGGCCGAATAATCGTTCAAGGCCTTTTTGTCGAGCTTCACTCCTTCGGTTTCCATAGAGGCCAGTACCGGTATCAGGGGAATCTCCACTTCATCAAAAAGTTTTTGGGCATTGGCTTTGGTTACCAGAGGGGCGAGAACTTCTTTCAACTGAAAGGTGACGTCGGCATCTTCGGCGGCATATTCTTTTATTTCTTCGTCGGGTACCAGCGCCATGGATATCTGGTTCTTTCCTTTTTTACCAATGAGCTGCTCAATAGGCACAGGAACATATTGCAGATAGCTTTGGGCCAGAAAGTCCATATTGTGACGCATATCCGGTTCTATCAGGTAATGAGCCAGCATGGTATCGAACAAGGGTCCCTTCACTTCGATGCCATACCATTTCAGCATTTCCAGATCGAACTTCATATTCTGGCCAATCTTTTCGGAGGAGGTATTTTCGAATGCCGCTTTAAATTCCTGCAATATTTCGCAAGCTTCTTCATAAACGGGGGGGAGGCCGACATACCAGGCAAAATGAGGTTTCATACAAAACGACATCCCCACCAGTTCGGACGAGTTGGGGTCGAGGCCGGTTGTCTCGGTATCGAAACAGAATTGTTTGGCCTGCATCAGCTCGGCTATCAGCTGGCTTCGTTTTTCGGGGGTATTGGCCAGCACATATTCATGAGGGGTATTTTGAATGTTGTTCAAAGACGAAACGCTTTTCTCTTCCGTTTCTTCAGTCGCTTCTGCAAACAAATCGGTTTGTATGCTCTTAGGGGCTGCCGTATTTGATTGTTGCTTCAACGAGAGGTCGGTGAACACACGCTTGGCAAAGTTGCGCATTTCCAGTTCTTCGAACAGTTCCTTTAGTTCGGGTTCGTCGGGATCATCGAGGTGGAGTTTGGTTTCGTCAAAAACTATGGGCACATTCAAAATGATGGTGGCCAAAGATTTCGACTGCAATCCAAGTTCACGGCCGGCTATCACTTTTTGTTTCATGCCTTCGGGAGTGATGGAATCTACGTTTTCCAGAATTCCTTCCAGCGAACCATATTCGTTGATCAATTTGCGGGCACCCACTTCGCCTATTCCCGGAATACCGGGTATATTGTCCGAAGCATCGCCCCAAATACCGAGCATATCTATTACCTGCAAGGGATGTTGAATGCCGAACTTTTCGCAGACTTCTTTGGGCCCCATAATAGCGGGTTTATCGCCAAAACGAGCCGGTTTGTAAATGAAAACCTTATCGCTGACCAGTTGACCGAAATCCTTATCGGGCGTAACCATATACACCGTAAATCCTGCTTCTTCGGCTTCTTTGGCCAGGGTGCCAATTACATCGTCGGCTTCGTAGCCTTCCACAAACAAGGTAGGGATGTTGAACCCTTCTATCAGTCGTTTTATATAAGGAATGGAAGCAGCCAGATCTTCGGGCATCTCCTGTCGGTTGGCCTTGTATTGAATAAAATCATCGTGACGCAGGGTAGGGGCCTGGGTATCGAAAGCCACGCCTATGTGAGAGGGCTTTTCTTCTTTCAACAGTTTGTAAAGCACGTTGGCAAATCCATGTACAGCGGAGGTGTTCACACCTTTTGAGTTGATCAGAGGGCGGTCGCGGTAAGCATAAAAAGCCTGGTATATCAATGCCATCGCATCAAGCAGGTAAAGACGGCGGTCGGAATCGTTCATTAATTTTTTTTAATAAAGGTAGACCTAAAAGCTGAACTGGAAAAATATTTTGCTTTTTTTTTGAGTTTCAGAAATAATATTACTTTTGTAGTGTATTAGTATAATAACACACCAAAACTTATCTTATGATACAAATCGAGAACCTTGATTTCTCCTACAAAAAACGGCAGAAGCTGTTTCAGGGATTAGACCTGGACCTGCCTCCCGGAAGTATCATCGGCCTGTTGGGAAAGAACGGCGCCGGTAAAACCAGCCTGCTGAAACTTATGGCCGGTTTGTTGTATCCTAAAAAAGGCAGTTGCAAAGTTTTCGACAAGGAAAGCCACCTGAGGTTGCCTTCTATGTTGTCGGACCTGTATTTTCTGCCTGAGGAAATTTATGCTCCCCTGCTTAAGGTGAGCGAATTTGTGAAACTTTATGCTCCTTTCTATCCCAATTTCTCGGCGGATGAGTTTGCCAGACATTTGAAAGAATTCGAGATAGAAAGCAACGGCAACCTCCGACGAATGTCGTTCGGGCAAAAGAAAAAGGTGCTGATATCCTTTTCGCTGGCTACGAATTGCAGGCTGCTGCTGATGGACGAACCCACCAACGGCCTCGACATTCCATCGAAAAGCCAGTTTCGCCGTATCATTGCTTCTTCTGTCAGCGATGACCGAAGTATTATCATTTCGACCCACCAGATCCGCGACCTGGGACTGATGATAGACCCGGTGTTGATTTTGGATAAAAGCCGATTTATTCTGAACCGCTCGCAGGACGATATACTGAAAACCGTTTCCTTCGTGAAAGCCAACTTCCGCGAAGAGATAGCCGATGCCCTGTATGTGGAAGAAGCCGCCGGTATGTTGCACGCTATCGTTCCTAAACGTGAAAACGTGAACACCCTGATCGATATCGAACTTTTGTTCAATGCTGCCATCAGTAGCCCCCAATTGGTTGAACTTTTTAAAACTAAAAGCCATGAGTGAAGTATTTAACGGTAAAAGATTCTGGCGCTACGCCAAGGTGCGTTTTGCTGCCAACCGGGTATTTTTTATTACCCCATTGTTCATTCCTGCTCTGGCTGTGTTGCTGATCATGTCCGACTTTGTTTTTACGGGCAGGACAGGAGTTATGGAAGCTACCTTTAAAGCTATCATTGGCTTCATGGCCTTCTTTGTTTTCCTGATTTTGTATTCGAGCCGTGCTTTCAGCGAATTTCACAGGCGCGACCGGGGATTTATGCTGGCCACCCTGCCTGCTTCGGGTTTTGAAAAATACCTGTTCGGAATCTTACAGGTGACGGTGGGTTTTGCCATATTGTTTGCCATTTCCTTCTTTGCTTCTGCGCTGATAGTTTCGGGATATAATCATGCTGTCGGAGCCAATTTTGTGGCTCCCGAATATCTCAGGCCTTTTTCGCTTTCCACCTTAGCTACAGATGCAGGGGGTGAGTTTGTGTATGGCAATCCCGTTTACTTTTTCAGTTACATAAAGCTGATATTTACCATAGGGACCATTTTTGCTGTCGGTTCCATATTTTTCAAGCGATTCGGGTTTTTGTTCTCAGCCCTGATCTTTCTGGTTTACTTCTGGCTGACCACCAATATTGCCGCTTTGTTTTTCGGGCATACGGGCAGTTTTGCCTTTGGAAGTGCCACCGAGGTTTTCTTCCTGCCTTTTATGGATGGCATGAACCGTTGGAATCACATCGGCACTGCCAATTTCATTGCGGGATTGTCGCTTTTGGCTGTAATAGTATTATTATGGATAGCTGCTTACCGCCGCGTAAAAGAAAAGGAGTATTGATATGGAATTTAACAACCAAAAAGCCATTTACCTGCAAATAGCCGACCTGATATGCGGTCAGATACTGGCAGGGCGCTGGGCCGAGGACGAACGCATCCCCTCGGTGCGCGAGTATGCCTCGCAACTGGAGGTGAATCCCAACACGGTGATGAAAGCCTTTGATGAGCTTCAGCAGAAAGAGATCATAACGATAAAACGGGGGATGGGATATTTTGTGGCCCCTTCGTCGGTTGAGCGTACACGAAGTTTCCTTAAAGAAGAGTTCATTCAACTGGAGCTTCCGGCCATCTTTGCCCGTATGCAAATGACAGGATTCACCCTGGAGGAATTTTCCAAAGCTTATAACGTATTTGTTCAAACATCAAAACCGGAAACCTTATGAAAAAGTCAATGCTATTCGCCATACTGGCACTGGTCGTTTATATGATCAGCACCGTTTTGTTAGGTGTTTTTGCCAAACCACTTAATCTTATCCACGACGAGGAGAAGACCAATTTTACCATCAATGAGAAGTTTCACCATGTGAACATTACTGCCCGGGTTGAGGGATATTGCCAATTGAGCATTACCGAAGGCGGCAAACAGGAATTGAGTTTCGGGAAAATGAACAGCGAAGGTAAAAAACCTGATTATTACGTGAAAAACGACACCCTTTATGTGAAGGTGATGGCTACAGATGCCCAAAACTATAATTATATTGATATAGCCTCAGGTGTCCTGAGTAGTGTTACGGTTAGAGGTGATGAAGACCTGTATCTCAACACCGAAATGAACGGCAGCGTGAAGGAATTCTTACTTTCCGGCCCCATGTCGTTAAGCCTCACCGGTTCGCGCATCGACACCCTGAATATCCACGCAGATAATAAGACGCGTATCACGGTGGATACCTGCCAAATCAATCAGATGAACCTCTTCCATAAGAAAGGTGCTGTGATCAATTTTAATATCAGCCGAAGCCCGCTGCCCGATATCAGGCAATGGGAGAAGGCCATAGTGCAGGATACGTTATAATGAAAGAAAGCCGGTGATGCCGGCTTTTTCATTTTAGTCTTTTAATTCCGAAAGTAAGGCTTTGGCATCGCGCCATATGGGCCGCGAACGTTTGCGCCAGATGAGGTAGCCTACGAAACCCGATGCAAACACGAACATCCAGTATATTCCCTGTATGATAAGGAATTTGTGTAAGGGGGACTGCGCCCAGAGGTGGGTTTGTCCGGTCATGGATATGCTGATGCCTATATCTATCAAAGACACTACTACTATCACGGGAAACCATTTGCGGCTGTAAAACCTGTAGCGTTTTTCGGTTTGCTCCAGCAATTGCATCAAAGGTAGGGTGTAGTCGAGGGTTTTGTAGATGAGGTATTCTCTGCGAAAATAGATGGTGCCTACGAGGAAGGCCGCTACGTAGCACATGCCTCCCAGACGGTCGGTGAGGGTAAGATCGGGATCGGGGTTGAAGAGCAGCATGACGGCATAGAGTATGGTGCAGATGAGGTAGAGCACGAAAACTCCCTTCATCAAACCTTTGTTGCGGTTGTCTTCTTTTTGGGTGCGGTTGAAGAGGTTGTCCACATCTATGGGGTGGTTTCCGTTTGCTGTATTATTCATGGTTTCCATGGTTGCCTCCTTTCAGTTTGGTGCGCAGTTCTTCGCGTATGCGATGCAGTTTGGTGCGCACATTGGGTTCGGTGATTCCGATGATGTCGGCCATTTCGCGGGTCGAGATTTTTTCGATAGAGAGCGAGATGAGCAGTTTGTCGATGACATTGAGCTGGTTGATGCTGTTGTGCAACAGGTCGAGGCGTTGCTCGGTGAGGAGTTTTTCGCCGGTTTCGTCTTCCTGCATCAGGTGTTCGGCATGCTGATGGTCGAGGGTGAGGCTGAACTCTGAGCGGCGGTTCTCTTTCATGATGTAGCTCAGGCAGGTGTTGACAGCAATGCGATAGATCCAGGTGCTGACGGCTGATTCGCCACGGAAGGAGTCGAGGTTGCGCCAGACGTTGATCATGACTTCCTGCTGCAGGTCCTTGGTGTCGTCAGCAGAACGCGCATAATGCCGGCAGATGTTCCACACACGCTCCTGATGCTCCTGGGCAATCTTTCTGAACTGTTCTTCTTTGGCGGTCATCTATTCAATCGGTTTGGCTTTTGGATAAGGAAACTATGCAAATGTTACAATTTTTGTGGAGAAATGGTGGAATTTTTTTGAAGTTATAAGACAGGATGTAATTTTTGATTTTACAATTTTGATTTAAGAATTAGGCATGGTGAATCATTGAATATTTACTATGACTGATGCTTTATTTTTATAAAATTAGCAAAATAAAAAAGTAGAATAGCAGAAATGGGGCATCAAAATACCGGAAATATACCGCTAAGAGAAAAAGATGCTGAAAAAGCAATAAAGATGCTTCAGGGATATAAAAAAATGGATTAGCGCAAAAATAAGTTGTCGTAGCGCAAAAATAAGTTGCTTTAGCGCAAAAAAAAGACGGTTTAGCGCAAAAAAAATGGCAGTAGCGCAAAAATAATGGCCTTTAGCGCAAAAATATTGACCCATATCGCAAAAAAAATGAGGACTGAAGATTTTATAAAAAATCGACGAATTTTTATAAAATAAAGATGAAAAAAAGGAAAAACAATACAAAGTTATTAATTAAGAGTATAAGCTCTGCAGAGACATTTCTGTAAGCCATAAATATAATTGTTAATAACTAAAGAGTAGGTAATTGAGCCAAAATATGCGCCAATATTGGAAAAGTAAGTGGTGTTAAATGAAAAAACAAAAATAAAGTTATTAACAAACGTAAGAATGGCTTTTTTTTGTTGTATGTTTGTAGTAAATAAAAACACTTAATATCATGGACAGCTATTCATTAAGTCAGATTAAAGCTTTACGTCTTGTAGCCAAGACTGAAAATGATTTTAAAGATTCGTATACTGATACCACGAGCATGATTGGATATCGAACCTCATTGGAAGCAGTGATGGGGAAAATAGATGACAGGCTGAGTCGTTTGGCAGGGATAAACACCGGGCCTACGAAGGATAAAAGTATTAAGGAATCGTTGATGGAGAAAGCTGCTTTGAAAATAAGCGGTTCGGGATTTAATTATGCCGATGATATTAACGATGTTATTTTAAGAGAAAAAATGCGTATTAATAAGACGGATTTTGCTCAAAGAAATGAAACTGAAAAGAAAAATCTGGCCAGTTTGGTTTATGATGAATTGAGTCCGGCACTTATATTGGCTGCATTGGAGCCATATCGTGTAAAACCTGCTGATATGACTGATCTGCAAACCAAGATTAAGGATTATAATGAAACCATTGTGAATCCACAAATCAATATTTACACAGGGGCCGACCTGAGGATGGAAATCAGACAATTTATTAAGGATGGGTTTATGTGGGTGGATAAATTTGAGAAGATGATGGGGCATTTTGAAGGAACGGAGTTTTATACCATATTCTTTAAATCAAAGAATATTATAGACCGCAGCCACCGATTTAAAAAACCATTGAGTTATATTAAAGGACGTACTATTAATTTTGAAGATGAAAGCGAACTGCTGCATGCAGAAGTTTTTATACAAGGTGAAGATAAATATCGGGTGTTTAGTGACGAAGAGGCTATGTTTAATTTGGGGGCACATCAGGAAGGAGAACAACTGCTGGTGGCTGTCAAGCCAGGATACAAAAGATGGGAACAGGTGGTGGAAATTAAAAAAGGAGAGGATATTGAAATGGATATTGATATGGAACCTGAAGATCCGATTACCAACAATACAGAAGATACACCACCGGAATAGAAGGTTGTAATCTTAAAAATAAGGAAGGCTCGCATGGAAATGTGGGCCTTTTTTATTGTCTGAAACTAAAATGAAAATGGAAGGAGCAGCATATGTTATTTAGAATGAAAACAATTTTTAAAAACAGACTGATAAATGTCATTAATTGTTTTAAATTTACACCGAAATTATATGACTGAATTGGTATTAACGAAAACAGGAGGTAAATCATGAAGGTAAAAATAGTAATACTTGTGTTTTTTCTTTTTGCAACGCAGGTTGCGGCTGCGCAGATAATGTTTCAGAGGCATTATGGGGGAATAGCTGATGATTTTGGCAGTAGAGTTTTACAAATGGAGGATGGAGGATATTTGGTTGCCTCGATTACCGAAAGTTATGGAGCCGGAAGTGGGGACATTTATTTAATAAGAACTAATGAATTAGGAGATGTGCAATGGACCAAAACCTATGGCGGAGTTGGAGATGAACAGCCCTATGCAATGAAAAAAACAAATGATGGAAATATTATTATTGCAGGAAGAACTTCAAGTTATGGTACAGGCAGCACAGACTGTTATTTATTAAAAATAAACCAAAGTGGAGATACATTATGGACTAAAACTTATGGAGGTATAAACGAAGATGGGGCTTATGATGTGATTCAAACTACTGATGATGGATATTTGTTGTTAGGGTATAGTCTGACATTTACATCCGTATTCAGTAGTGTTTATGCAATAAAAACAAATAGCCTAGGTGATACAATGTGGACAAAAACTTATGAAAAGAAGAATAGTAATGGAGGCACATCGGCTATTCAATTAGTTGATGGAGGTTATATTTTTTGTGGTACAACTCAATCAAGTGGTGCACCCACCTCAGATTGCTACTTAATCAGAACAAATCCTATGGGAGATACTCTTTGGACAAAAGTTTATGGAGGAAGTAGTTATGATGGAGTATATCAAGTTAGTTATGCCAGTAACGGAATAGTAATGACAGGTACTACATATAGTTTTGGTGCAGGAAGTTATGATATTTTTCTTAGCAAATTTGATTATGATGGTAATGAAATTTGGTATAAAACATACGGCGGTACAAACTCTGATTATGGCGGTTCATTTTCATCAACCATTGATAATGGATTTATAATTACAGGATATACGGAGAGCTTTGGAATGGGAGGCAAAGATGTTTATTTAATCAAAACAGATATTAATGGTGATACATTGTGGACAAAAACATTTGGTGGAAGTGGTGATGAATGGGGCGGATGTGTAATTCAGACATTAGATAATGGATTTATAGTTGTTGGCAATACAAACAGTTACGGTAATGCATATGACGTTTACCTTGTAAAAACAAACTCACAAGGCATTTCTGGTTTAGAAAGAATTATTAATGAGAATATTGAATGTAAAATATTTCCTAACCCAAGTGATGGTAATTTAAATATTGAGTTTAATAATGCGGACAACACCAACTATAATATAACCATTTATGATATTTCCGGCAAACTTACATTTGAGAGGAAGTCATCATCCTATGAGAGTATAAAACAGTCATTAGATTTAACAGGACTAAGGAGCGGCATTTATTTGCTAAAGTTAAATTTTGACAATAAATGTGTAACCAAAAAAATAATAATTCAAAAGTAAAAAAATATGAAATCAACTCGAACACTTTCTGTATTTTTAATAGCTATTATCATGTTATTGGCAAAAGGTCAAAGCAGCGCCCAAAATCAGAGCATTTTACTCTCCATTCCGGCTACTTATACGACAACAGGTACATATGATTATGATGGATGCAAGGTAATCAACTTTACAAATCCAAGTAGTACTTCAATTGCTGATTTGCCAAAACAAATTTTTTGGGTTGGAGGTTCCCAAGGCAGGCCTCACGAAGAATATGATTTAAATCATTCAGTACCCTCAAATCTGTATAGTCAGTACCTGTTTAACGAAAAATATTTAGGCCAACACCCTATGATGGCTCAAAATGTAGTACATGATAAGGATGGTAATATATTGTTTTTTATAGTGGATAATAATATTTATAATAGGAAGGGGGAGGCATTCCATTATATAGATCCTGCTAATCCAAATGGTGCACCTGATCCTGATTTATACACATATTTACATGGGGGAGATTTAGGTGTAAATTTTGACCGTTTTAATTTTTTGACTTTAGACCCCGAAATAGTAATATTTCCATTAATTGGCGAGTGTTATAAATATGGAATCGTATATTCTACTCATGATCCTGCTGCACAATTTGCAGCCTATACCGTGTATTATGAAACACTTGAATACAGAAATGAAAACGAAATAGTTTTATCAAATCAGCAAGTAATTTCTATTCTATTTCCTGGGGGGATAGCAGTTCAGCCGTGTAAAGATTTTATAAATAAAGGAATTGCCGTTTCGGAATATAGGCCTGTTGAAAGAAATTATTATTTATTTATACGTTTAGCAAATAAATTATGTGTTTTTACTGTCAATAATACAGGAATTATAGACAAAGATAGTGATGGAGATATTACGTATCTTGATGCAGAAAACATTGTTATTGACAACATAGCCAATATGTCACACCAACAGACAACATCAGAATTGGAGGTTAAAAAAGTCGTTGAAGGAACAATTTCTTATTATTATGTAGGAATGGGTACGTGCAGCAAAGATCCGACAAGTCCAAATGTTAGTGAGGCTATGATAAATGTCATTAAATTAAATTATGATGCAACAGAAGTCTCTCAATTTTACAAAATGCTTCCTACAAACTTACCTGACCCACATTATGAACAAGTAAAAGGATTGGAGTTTTCTCCAAATGGAAGTAAACTGTTTGTTACTTATACTGGGCAGATTGGACTTGTTTATGTTGATATTTTTAGTCAGACATACCAAGTATTAGCCAATATTCCTAATCAGATTGAATATCAGTTTTCTGAAATAGAACTTGGTAGAGATAATAATTTGTATTATATACACTCTACGGATAATGGATCATCCGGTGGTATCTCACGACTAGAAGATCCTGACAATACTATGGTTTGGAATAGTACTTTTTCAAGTATCAATAAAACTTACTTCGCTAGAAACTATGAAATGCCTGATCAAAATGAAAATAGAACATTGCTTTTTCAAGACCAAATAGATGGGAGTGATTATACATCGTATTATAATTCTATTACATCAGAATGCTGCATTGATCATTTAAATTATAGCAAATGGCCAAGTTTTGCAACAAGTAAT
>CAZNRQ010000064.1:0-10828 GCA_964574845.1 uncultured Bacteroidales bacterium | reverse complement strand
TCGGGTATTGATCGGTAAGAATAAATACCGGGACCTGGTATTTATCGGCCAGATAGATTGCAGGCAACTGGAACAAGAGCGATTTTCCGGCCCCGGTGGGCGCAGTGAGCAATATGTCGCGGAGGTTTTTCTTGTTGCGGCCGTTTTCGTATTGGCAAATCACTTCTTCAATGATGGCGGCCTGGCTCACTTCCATGAGTTCGGTGCCGGCATCGGGGTCTTTATAAACGTAAAGGGTGCGGAAGCTGTCGCTGCTCCAGTATTGGCTGAGCAGGGCGGTGAGTTCGGGGCGGAAGTCGAGGCTGAGGCGACTGCTGTGCAGATAGAAAGTGGCCCGGCAGCCCAGGGCCTTCAGTGCCGAAGCAAACAACTCCAATCCCTGATAGGCGGCCTTTTGCTGATGAATGGTATCTTCCACAGCCACTAAAAGGGTTTTTGGGATTTTGCCCTGATAGAGGTTGAGTTTCATGGTGCGGTATTCATCGCCCAGGGCTTCATAATGTATCATGGCCTCAGGCTTCATGTCGGTGGGAGCGGTGGACAAAAACTCAGGTGTCAGGGGCTCAAAGAGTTTTAGGGACGTGACACATTCGAAATCTTCGTCGAAACCATCGATATATTGCACCAGGGTTTGATCCTTATAGAATATGGCATTGGAATAAAAATTATAGAAGGGACTGTCGTCGGGAATTTCCTTATCGGCATGTATGGCATCTTCGAAATCGTCGGCCGTGAAGTTGCTCTGGTTGGGATATTCTTCCAGCAGGTTGTTCTCTATCAACAAAAAGCGTTTGCCGGTTTCGCTCACATCGGAATGAGAGGCAATCTGCATAAAGGATTCGAAATCCAACAGCAGTTTGGTCGTGGCCGGGGCCTTAGTGAGGGCAGTGATGAGCGATTTCCGGCTTTTCTGAATGCGGCCGAGGTCGAGCAGACCCTTGGCATCGAGGGGGAGTTCGCCCAGTGCATGGAGGCAGGTGGCGGACACTTCTTTCAGAACATCGTTGCTAAATCCTTTTAAAACCAAAACATCGAAGTTGGCAGCTTGCTGTGCCATGGCTTCCCTGATCAATTCGACAAAAGTTCCCATAAATTTTTTGTTGATGACACAAATGTAAGGTATTGTTGGTAAATAATAATGCATGAAATAAGTATTTCGATTTTACAAATGCCGAGAGCGGAATAAGGGAAAGGGGTTTAAATCATTAAAGCCTTACTTATTGAAGGATAGATGCCATAGAGGTTCAGTGAAAATAATTTTCTCATAAAACATCGTTAACCTTGGCTGTTATTGCAGAGAGGTTATTATTTTGTTTCATTGCATTGAAAAATGGAAATGATTTCTATGACCGGGAGTATGTGTGGAGGGATTTTAGCAAGCGATAATGAAATTTGTGTTCAGAAGGGTGATTTCGATTCCAAAGACCGTGAATGTTCGGGAATGAACCGTGACAGGTTGGGAATGAACCGTGAGGGTTCGGGAATGAACCGTGACAGGTCGGGAATGAACCGTGAGGGTTCGGGAATGAACCGTGACAGGTCGGGAATTGACCGTGAATGTTCGGGAATGAACCGTGACAAGTCGGGAATGAACCGTGATAGGTCGGGAATGAACCGTGACAACTCGGGAAACGCTCGTGACAGGTCGGCACGCATTCGTGAATGCCATTCCACGGTTTTTGACAGGATGGGATTTTGGAATATGAGGGGTGAAGGGTGACGAAATTGATTGTTAAATACAATAAAATTAATGAGTTGTAAATTTGGGAACAATCAAGATTGTCGAAAATCAGGAAGTAGCATAAGTTGGTTCAAAAGCCATGTACTTACATAAATCGACGCCTAAAATGAGGAAGTGTTGTAGAATTAGCGGGAGTGCGACTTGAAGTCGCGCCCCCACATTTACCTGATTAATGATGAATACTTCGACTCAAATGCTGGGGTTGAGATGATAAATATGGAAGAGAGGATGAATCTGAAAGGGGAAAATTATTAAATTTGTAGAAACCTTAACAAGATTGTCCTTTCATTAGCAGAAAGATAAAGCGAACATATTAATATTATAATTTGCTAATGAAAGGAAGCCCCGAAACCTTATTCCATTTTACTATGAACGTACAAGATCAAATTCTTAAACACATTAATAGCCAGCTTCAGCCAAAATCAGCGGAAATGATGGAGCTGCACCGGATGATGCTTAGGGTGATGCCGGAAAGTAAATTGTGGTTTGATGAGGGTAAGAACAGCGAAAATAAGATTGTCAGTAATCCAACCATAGGATACGGACAATATACGATAAAGTATGCTAATGGAAGCAGCCGGGAGTTTTTTCAAATAGGTGTGAGTGCTAATGTTACCGGAATCTCTGTGTATGTCCTTGGTATTAAGGACAGAACTTACTTAGCCCAAACGTATGGAAATAAACTCGGCAAGGCCAAAGTGAGCGGGTATTGCATACGGTTCAAAACACTAAAAGACATAAATCTTCCTAACCTTGAAGAAGCCATAAGATACGGGATAGAATCTTCGCTCACGCCATAGCCTAAGAGCCTATAGTTATTGAAGCCCATTAAGGACAAAGCCATTTCAAATCTTTTCTTCTGCAGAAAAGCTACCCACTCCTTGCCTGACTAGGTTGCGGACATGAGAGGATTAAGTCTTTCCTTTACTAGAATGCCTTAGCCTGCAAAATGCTTCAGGGCTTCATATACCAGGAAGACGGGCCAGATCAGCGCTTTCAGAAAACCAACCACTCCGGCTCCGAAACTTGTGGCTATAGAAATATAATAAACGGCTGCCCCAATGAGGCCCATGCCATAAACCGCACCCGAAGATGCATGAGGATTGCTGCTTTTGTTCATGATGGTTTGATTAATTGTTACCCCCTCAAAGGTAGGGATAATTTATTTGTGAATTACTGATAACGAATGAAAACGAGGTTTGCCTTTACTTTATAGTATAGTGAGAGATTTGCGTATAAAAAGAAAGGGCGATTTGTGAATCGCCCCTACCTATTAAAATATTTCAACCTTTCGCAAACTCCGCGTTTGTCCCGACTGTATCCTGATAAAATAGACACCTTTCGAATAGCGGCTAACATCCAGTGAGGTATGGAAGGCATCCGTCATAGGGGAGGCTACATTGCTGTAGAGCTTTTGTCCCTGCAGGTTATAAATCTCAATCAGGGCCTGTTCGCCGGCATGTCCGCTGATGTCTATGTTCAGGTAGTTGTCGGCGGGATTGGGATACACCTGTATGGAAGCATCTGCATCTTCGGTTCCCAGCCCGGTGCAGGTATTCACTGTGGCGGTGATCATCACTCGCGGACTTACGCAATCGGCTTCTTTCACTACCCAATCGTAGAAATAGTAGTAGCGCAAAGTAGGAGTGGCGCTGCTTCGTTTGATGGAAAGTTTGCCTGCGAGGGTGATGGGGTAGGTGAATCCGGCTGTATTGCGGTACCAACCCGGTGAGGCAGGACCAACCAGGCGCAAGCCGGTATCGGCAGGTACATTAAAGTTCAGGGTAACGGTGTTGACGCCGGAAACCAGGTTAACGGTAGCTGTTGCAAGAGTGGTTTGTGCTGAATTTTGCAAAGTAATTACTTTACCTGTTTGAGCCGCATTGGCATATATCTTAACGGTTTGCAAAACCAGAGGAACATAACAGTCGAACACTTCGTAATGAACATTAGCCGAGGTAAACATTCCTCCTCCTCCCACTGAGTCAGTTTTTCCGGTATGAGAAGTAGGTCCTGCCACGCTGTCTTTAACCCAATAGTTTGCATTAGCATACAGAATGGGGGTAGTATAAGTGTTGCCTGTGGCAATTGGAGTTGACCCTGTCTGTGAATTATACCATTTTAATATTCCACTACCTGAGGCTGAGAGTAGAGCCGTTGTTCCCCAACATACAGTTGCTCCTGTGACAGAAGGTCCGGTGGGCATATTGATGGTTACATAATTTGTCTTGGTGATAGAGTCGTTACCAAAGGTGTTATAGGCTCTCAGTTTCACGGTATAGGTACCGTTGGCTATGTAGGTATGTGTGGGGTTTTGCAGGGTGGATGTGGTTCCGTCGCCAAATTTCCACAGCCATTGGTTGGGAGTATTTGACGATTGATCCGTAAAGCTGATAGTTCCTGTACAGCTGGAGGTGGTATTGGCTATAAAAGCCGGAACGGGAGGAGTAGAGGGAGTGACACAGGTCCAGTTCATCACAAATCCTGAAGCTACCACACCTGCATCGCTGGTTTGGCGGATGGTGACTGAGCCTCCGGTAGAGGTCAAAGGTCCCGGAAGATTGGTTCCTGAGAAGGGGCTGCCGGTCATCTGCGGTGATGCAGTGGTAGGTCCGTTATAAACATACAAATAGTCATATCCGCTTTCGAAACTGAAAGAGGTAAAGGTAAGGGTGACCGAGGTGGCTCCTGTAGGTGAAATGGTGATGGTGCCTGCTGTGCTGTTGGCATAATCGCCGCAAAGGCCGCTATCGTATAAGGTGCCGCTGCACGATGTTTGTGTGGTTCCGGTTCCTGTGGCAGGTACGGATACCTGACAGGGATAGGAGGGCCCCACGGTGATGAAAGAGTTTTTGGTAATGGAATCCGAACCGCAGGTTCCGCCGTAAGCCACCAGTTTTACATTATAAGCTCCGTTGGCAGCATAGGCGTGGGAAGGAGCCGACAAGGTGCTGGTAGCGCCGTCGCCAAATCTCCACAAATAGGTATTGCCATTGGTGGAAGTGTTGTTGAATTGAACCGTGAAGGGTGCATTGGTGCATTGACTTACCGGACAGGCAGCAAAATCAGCATTGGTAGGTGTGGCCACATAAGCAGCACCTACGCCTACTGCATACCAGGCATTGGTAGTGGAAATGGCTTCCTGCGAGCATCCACCGTAAAGGTCGGCACAAGCCTGTAAAGAAGCTACGCGGGCATCGGCATAAGTGGAAGAAGCGGTAAGATATACGGTCAGGGTGCGGAAAGCTATCTTCTCGGCTTTGGCCATAGTAAGGGCTGTGACGTTATATGCATTACCGTTATCATTGGTCCCTGTTCCTCCCTGGCAAAGCAGATAGTACCAAAAATTTACCACCCCCGAATTGGTATGAACACCACCATTGTCGCCTGTTCCGGTATACCAGTTGGTTCCCAGATAGGTGTCGGGTTGCTGATACAAATTAGGATTAGACATGCTGCGGAAAGCGGAACCTATTTCTTCTCCAATGGTCCAGTTGCCGGTTTGAAGTGTGGGTTTTGCATAAAATTCAATACTGGTACCAAAAATATCGCTGAAGCCTTCGTTCAATGCTCCTGATTCGTCCTGATAATTGAGCGCAGCAGTGTTTTCAGTAACCCCATGGGTAATTTCATGGCCACATATATCCAAAGTTGTCAAAGGAGTGTAAGGGCTGTCGCCATCGCCGTAGGTCATACGGCTTCCATCCCAGAAAGCGTTGGTGTTGTTACCGTATCCCATGCCTACCAAATTTGCATGCACATAACTTAAAAGTTTCAATCCGGCATTATCAATACTGTTTCTGTTGTGCTTGATGCTGTAATAATCGTAGGTCATTTCGGCTCCCCAGTGAGCATCGCGGGCCACTTCGTCCTTGGCAGCATTGGTTCCGGTCCAGGCAACTGTTGCATTGGTAAAATCTGTGGTAGTATAAGTTGTCCCGAGAGCCATGTTGTACGTCTCAATACCCAATCCACGTCCTGTTTCCCTTAGACGGTATGTAGTTCCCGTATTGTCGGCCACAATATTTCTGGTTCCGCTATATTTTGTAGCGGCCGTGCAGTTAGCATTGGTATTTATCTCATGGTCTTCAGTCATAATGCGGTTGAGCGTAAGTATCACTTTCCCGGTAATGGCATCTACAAAAACATACTGACGACTCATAGGATGATGTGCATAGACATCGAAACGATAGGCCAGACGATAGTTGGTACCTTTGAAGTTTTTGTCGGATGGTACCATCATCAGTTCGCCTGTGGGGAAATAAGTGGCATTCGGATTATTCTTCATGGTCTTCAGCAAGGCTTCCTCTTCAGGGATCTGCCATTTATACTTGTCCGCACCTACATAAGCAAGTGCCAGAATGCGGGCCTGCGTCTCGCTGAGAGCAGCTACCGTGGGAACATCCAATTGACTGAACAGTTGTCCGTTCATGCTTTCTATCATGTTGTTTCTGACGTGCAGAATAAAAATATTGGAATGAATGGGCACACCTTTATAAGTCTGCTGGTAGCGATAATGTGTAAACCCCAGATCGTCCTTTTCGGAACGCAACAAGGTGAGATCAAAATCAGTTGTGGTCTTAATATGATCGGTATACCAGGTTTTAAATTGCGAAAAGGCTACTTCAGAGCCTTTGGCAAATCGGACGAAGGAAGGAGTGTTGAGATTGGCATCTTTTACTACCATTTCAGCTCCGGGGATAAGGGCTTGAGCATCTTTGCCGGTGAAAGTTTGCGAATAGATTGAAAGCGAAAGGAAAACAAAAGAAAAAACAAGAATAAATCTTTTCATAAAGAAGTTATTATGGTGTTGTGTTTGAATAAATGGAATTTTTAACAAATTTACAAAGTAAAATGATTGGGGTGATTTAATTTTATGTTAATAGTCAAGAAATGGAATAAAATATGCAAGTCTTAGGTAACTAAATTATTGCACGAGCGTAACAATCCCCTTATAAGTATAACTTTTGCCGTTCAGGTCTTTCACAGTGATCAAATAAACGTAAGTGGCCTGCACCGCCTTGTTGTAGTCGTATTTATTCTGATAGGTGCCGTTCCATCCCTCGTTGATATCTGTGGTACTGAACATTTCGCGTCCCCATCTGTCGTAGATAAGCATCAGGTAATTTTTGGTATCAATGCCCACACCTATGGGAAGGAAAAATTCATTACGGTCATCATCGTTGGGAGTAAAACTGTTGGGTATCCAGAAAGCAAACTGTGGATGGATATGGACTATGCCCCGGGCCGTATCTTTGCAACCCTCCATATCTGTAACTATCAGGATCACCTCATAGCTACCCGTATCGGCATACTCGTGACTTACGTCGCTACCGTTGGCCGAAGTGCTGTCGCCAAAATTCCATAACCAGTTCATAATGCTACCTACCGATTGATCGATAAAGTTTACCGGACCTTCGTCCACAATAGGATAATCGGGTTTGGTATAGAAGCCTGCCAGAGGGCCCGGATCTTTTAATACAATGGCAGTGGCAACTCCCGTGCAGCCATTGTAGCTGACGGTAACCGAGTAAACTCCTGCAGCCAGACCAGTCACTGTTTGGGTAAACTGCGGAGGCACCGAGTTCCACAAATACGTATATCCTGTTCCTGCCAGATCGACCCAAGCCGTGCCATCGTCATGACCGCAGCTGGCATTGGTAGTGGTAGCATTCACACTCAGCAGGGAGTCGACAACTACGGTAACTGAAGCCGATGCCGTACAACCGTTATAAGTAGCCGTAACCACGTAGGTAGTGGTGATCACTGGGTTGACAGTGACCACTGCATTGGTATTGCTGGGAGAGGTATTCCACAGATAAGTTTGCCCGCCTGAAGCCGTAAGCGTCACATTATTGCCCGGGCAAATAGACATGGGCACGGCACTGGCTGTTACAGGTAGTGTTACTATCACCGTAACGGGAGCTGAGGTCGACCCACTGCATCCGCCGGCATCCGAAACGGTAACCGAATATGTTCCGGCAGTGCTGACCGAGATTGTTTGCGTTGCAGCACTGTTCGACCAGTTATAATTTGCGTATCCGCTTCCTACATCCAGCGTGGTTGAAGTTCCGGGACATATCTGCAAGGTACCAGTTATAGAAGGTGTGAGGTTATTTCCCAGAACCACGTTGATGGATGCTGAACCCGAGCAGCCGTTGGCATTGGTAACAGTTACCGTGTAGGTTCCCGCCGCTGTGATGGAAATGGTTTGCGTTGCCGATGTAGTCGACCATAGGTAGGTAGCATAAGCACCCGCATTTAAGGTGGCTGAGCCGCCGGCACAAATGGTGGTTGGGCCTGAAATGGTGGGTGTCAGATTGGGTAATAGAGGTATGGTAATAACTAATGTGCCAGGGCAACTATTATTGTCAACCACATTAAGGGTGTAGGTTCCGGGGGCAAGTCCGGTGAAATTCTGAGCCCCAGCTATGTTATTGTAGGTGGCAATCGTAGTAGCTCCGCTTAACAGCGTATAGCTATAGGGAGAAGTGCCACCATTGCTGCTGGCCGTGAAACTCCCGTTGTTTGCTCCAGTGCAGGCTCCTGTTATATTGGAAGATGCAAGGGTGATAGCCGGGCAGGGTACACAAGCCTGAAGTGTTGAAGTGTCAGTGATCATGTAGATCACACCATTATTATCAATAACCCGAATGGTATCAGAAGCGGGCGGTGTTGCTGTGTTGCCGGTAGCAAAAGTGATCCAGAGTGTGGAGGCTACAGAACAGCCGGGAGGGAATATACATCCTATCATACAGGCAGAGCAATCTACCGTATCGTGAGGATATTGCCAGGTATAAGGTCCTGTACCGCCGGAAACTGTCAGGTTGCCGTTCAGTTCCTGGCAAACAGTAAGAACCGCACAGGAATTCACCACGATATTGATAGAACTGCTGCCGCAAGCCAAGGTATAAGTGATGATGTGAGTTCCGACTCCTGCTACCGATGGGTCAAAAACTCCGGTAGAAGCATTTACGCCGGGGCCACTCCACACTCCGCCTGCCTGTTCGGGAGTGAGTGTAATAGGGGCATCGTTCACGCACAAAGGACCCGCCGGGCATACGTTGGAATTGCAGCAAAACAAGGTCATGGGTGGGCAAGCCGACATATTGGCTGATTGTATTGTGCCTACACGATTGGTATTGCTGTTATCTCCCGTAGTACCACAGAAAACCACATTGCCTCCGGTACTAACGGCTACATCGGAAACTTTGTAAGGGGTATTGACAGAGGTGATGAGGTTGAGGTTGGCATCGTATTTATAAATGCCGTTGCCTGAGCCAACATACACATTACCGCAGGTGTCAATATCTATTCCGCTGTTCCCAACCTGATGCTGACCAAAAGTGGTAAGGTTTATCCCTCCCGGAATGGCAGCACTGGTGATAATGGAACCATCGATGAGCGAACGTTTGTCGATGGTGGTTCCGTTTTGTGTGTAAACAAAATATCGGTTGGCCCTGATGGACATAATACCTGAGTTGCCGTTGTTGGGGCGGAAGTTCTCGCATTTGTAAGATAGACCGTAGGAATGATTTACCCTGAAAACAGTGGGACCTGTGGTAGGGCAGATGCTGAAATTATCGTCAATGGCGCCAATGGTATCCAGTGTCAGGAAATAATATCTTGAATTGCGGCAGGAGGTTATCGACCTGACCTCTTCAATGGTAGGAGGGATGCCGAACATATTCCCAAACCCGACTATCTGTGTGGAGTTGATGCTCCCATTGCTGGTGTTGATATCAAAAATAGCCCCCGACAACGAAAGCAAACCACCAGAAGTTCCCCCAATAATGAGCTTGGTTTGGTCGCAATTGAATGCAATGTTCCAGTATTCGTTGCTGCTGCCAATGGGTGCTGTGTAGTTCCATTGCAGAGCTCCCAGGGTGTTGATCTTTTGCAGGGCGGCTATAGAACCCGAGGTAACAAAACTGTTTCCGGCATTGTCGGTAGCAAACGTTCCCAGCCAGTTGTTGGCTGTGTCCCAGGGAGTGTTGTAGGTCCATTGAAGTATTCCGCCTGCATTATATTTTAGCAATTTCATGGGCATGCAGCCCCCGATGATGTAAACATTACCAGCTCCATCTCTTTCGCATTCCCATACCCCATTTGAATTGGGCAGCACCGGGCTTTGTGTCCAAGGGTCGATGATAATGGTTTTTGAATGGTCTGTAGATTCCAAACTAAATGAAACATTATTTTCATCAAGATTAAAATGTGAGATTATGGCTTCTGAAGGGTTGTCATTATAAAAACTGGCAGGTGCATGATCAATTATGTCACCGAATTTTGTGCTGATATGAATATCGCCGTTCTCAAGAATCTTCGGTTCACGTGAATAGTTCATGCTGATTTTCGAAATGTCGGCCCCCGGATGAATGATCAGGGAGTATTTAATTCCTTCGACAGGATGAAACACATATTCCACGTCTATGCCGGGATAGAGGTTCTGATAGGTGATCTTTTTAAAAGCCTTAATATAGTTTACGTTTCTGATACTTCCATCTTTTTCGGTGATGCAATAGCTATGGTAATCTTGTGTTGGTTCAGAACCAATAATCTGTACATCCTCATTCGAATTTTCCCAATGCATGCTTACGGCATCTCTTTCATACTCCATGCGATGCTCTTTGGTTTCTTTTTCTTTCCATTCTTCTACGTTGGTGAATCTTTCATTTTCCTTTTCTTCAGCACCGTCCACTTCTTTCCAACTTTTCAGAAAATTGTAAGAAATGCCCTTCTCAGTAAAATATATCATGTTCGGTCCGCCGTCAAAGGCAAACAATACCTTTTCGGTGGATCCCGGGATCTGAAATTGTCCCTGGTTTTCTATAAATGCTTTTTGAGGTGAATAGTTTGCACTCCATCCACCCGACTGTGAAAATCCTGCTAAGCTAAAGACCCATAATAGATTGAAAAGTAGGACTCCGGACATGAATAACTTTCGCGTAATTCGAAAGCTTGCTCTGTTTTTAAGAACGAAAAGGCAGGTGATGACTTTAGGCATTGTAATGGCTTATATTGTTGAGAAAATTCTTTCAAAAATCCATAGCACAATGATAATAAAAATATCGAATATAAACGTAC